>CAZDAY010000214.1:0-3382 GCA_964503435.1 uncultured Treponema sp. | reverse complement strand
AAATTACAATACAATGACAAGTCGTTTAATAAACAAATTACGGTGCAATGATATACATTTTGTTAAAGCGACAAAGTCAGATTACAGTCATTCCCGTGCACTGACACGGGAATCCATCTTTACCAATTCTAATAGTGATATTTTTAAATCAAATTTATTCTGTTATTGGCACGAATGGAACGAGGAAACATTGGTCTAAAATTGATGTTCTGGTTAAAGGTGATTCTCCCGTAACTTCTGTTGCGGCTTTTACACCGTTTGAAGTAACAAATCCTTTTGTAGTTCCAGTTCGGGCAACTTGGACGACAAGTTCTAGTGCAGTTGAAGCTTGTCCTTCCGCGTTTTGGAGAACTGTTGCGTAAAGTTTATTTTCTTGAACAGATTTTTTTGCTTTTTCTGTTGCATCGACACCAATTACGGGAACTGTATAAATTGTTCCATCACCATCATCATCGGTTTGTGAAAAATATCTAGCGTCGTCAAGAGCGGCTAGTGAACCTAGAGCCATATCATCATTTTGGCAAATAATAGCATTGACTTGGGAACCATATTCTTGAAGGAAGCCTGAAATGATTTGTCGAGCAGAATCAAAATTCCAGTTTGCACCGCCTTCACCCAGAATATTTACAGAATATCCGCGAGAAGACATTCCATTCATAAAACCTTGTCGGCGGAAGATTTGAGCGGAATGTCCGTATGCACCGTTCAAATAAAGAATGTTTACGGTTTTGCCAGAAAGTTTTCCAGGATTTTTCTTAAAATAATTGTCCAAAATTTGTGCTTGAAAATCACCAGCGGAAATTTCTGAAGATGATGAATAAAAAAAGTTCTTTCCAACATCAAGAGCTGCATTTGAAGGTAAAATATTTGAAAAAGCGGCGGCCCCACCTTGCGAATGAATGATTTTTGTAATTTGTTCTGTTATAGAGGTATCAACTGCTGTAATTACAAAATATTTTATTCCACTATTGAGCATAGTTTTTACTTGGTCGATTTGAACTGCGGCATCATCATTTGCAATATAAATAGAAAGTTCAACATTTTCACGTTCTGCCGCTTTTTTTAAAGCATTTATGTAAGCAACAAGAAAAGTTTGTTTATCTGTACGAATAAGCCCTGCTACTTTTATTTTATCCGACTTTTGTGAAGATGTTTTTGAACATCCTGAAAAAATTAAACTTGTTAATATTAATATGTAAAAAATTTTTTTCACTTTTCATCTCCTGTAAAAATTGCAATTTGATAAAAATTCATAATCCAAACTTTATTAAACTTTAAATTGAGAAATTTGATTTCCAATTCCATCAATCGAATTTTTCATTGTTTCTGTAATGTGAGAAAGTGCTTCTCCCATATTTCCAATTTTTTCTGCATCTTCTTTCATATTATCCATATTTGATTTCATCGTTTCTGTAGAATTTTCGAGTTTTTGAACTTGTGAAAGAACTGCTTGATTGCTGTTTGCCATATTTTTTGAGGCAGAGCGAACATCAGTTGTGCTAGAATTCATATCGCGAAGTGCATCATTTATTTGTTTTGAACCTTCCGCTTGTTCAAGCATTGCAGAATGAATTTGTTGAACAATATTATCAGTTGATTTAATTCCTTCAACAACGGATGTAAATGCTTTACTTGAAGATTCTGATGCAGAAACAACAGATTCGATTGAATCTTTAATATTTTTTAATTGTTTTCCGATTGTGTTTGACTGTTCGCTGGAAGTTTCTGACAGTTTACGGATTTCATCAGCAACAACAGAGAAACCTTTTCCTGCTTCGCCTGCGTGGGCTGCTTCTATTGCGGCATTCATTGCTAAAAGATTTGTTTGTTCAGCGATTGAAGCGATAGCACTGTTTGCTTCTTGAAGCATTTGTGATTCACTTTCTATAAGATTTATTTTTCCATTAACATCATGTTGTTTTGCTGCACCATCAATAGCCATTTGTTCAAGTTCTTGGAATTGAGCAGCCATTTTTTCTACAGAATCATTTACAGAATTGATATTTCCAATCATTTCTTCAACTGCACTTGATGCTTGAGCAACTCCAGCGGATTGACTTTCTATTAATGCTTCAAAATTCTTAAGCCCTTCTGTAATTTCGTTTACACTTACTACAGTTTGTAAAACGCCTTCTGTTTGGTTAGAAATACAATTATCCATTGAAGAAATACTAGAAATAATTTCTTTGATAGAAGTTTTTGAGCTGATTGAATAATCGTTTAATTCATTTCCAGATTCATTTAACGCATCTTCAGATTCTTTGATTTTCTTTACAATAGATTGAAGTTTTTCTGAGAATGCATTAAATCCTTCTACAACTGCACCAATTTCATTTTTTGAAGAAACTTTTATTCGACTTGTTAAATCTGCACTTCCAGAAGCAATATCTCTAATGGAATCTCGAACTTTGATGAGTGGACGTAAAATTGAAGTTGTGATTATAATTGTTACTAACATCAAAGCTATACAAATTCCTATGTTAAAGAAGATAAGTTTTGAAATAAGTGCATCATGACTTGCATAAATTTGCGATTGAGGAATGATGACACAGAAACTCCAATGTGTATTTGGAATTGGGCTATATGCGATAAAATCTGTTCCTTTTCCGTCAATATTGTCTACCCAATTTGTACCAATTCCACCTTTGACAAGTGCATTTGCCATTTCCTTTATGCTACTAGAAGATGATGATAAAAGATTTGTTTTCATCGTATAATCAGCATTTTTATAAGCCATAATTAAGCCTTTATCTGTAACAATTGCTCCAATGCCTTCTTTACCAATTTGAATGTATTCTGTCATATATTGAAAAGTTTCAACTGGAACAGCCGCTGCAAAATATCCAATAATTTTTCCTTGCATTTTTGCTGCTCTCGCAACATAAACACAATTTTTTCCAGAAGTTAAATCCATACTCGGATTAGAAACGTATTCATTTTTTGCTTCAGAAAAGATTGCATTGTAAGTTTCTGAATCTAAAACGCTTCCTTTTGTTCCAATATCTGTATAAAAATCACCACTTGAATTTACATACATAACATAAGAAAAATATGAACGACGAGCTCCTGCATGACTTTGAAGCCAACTGATGATTGTTTCGTCATTTCCGGTAGAAACAGCATCTGTATCTGTGTAAAAACGAACTTGTCCTAAATATTCATTTACTTTGTTTGCAATTGCTAAAGAATACGCTCCAGCAATTCTTTCTACATGAGTTTCGGATTCATTTCCAATTGATTTTTTGAATTCTTGACCAATAAATAAAGTTTGTAAAGCAATTAAAACTGTAAACATTAAAACTACTGCTAAACTAACTACGACAGCTATTTTTTTCTTCATGTCAACTCCCGTGATAAAAATTAATTATAAATATTTTAATAC
>CAZDAY010000213.1:0-3405 GCA_964503435.1 uncultured Treponema sp. | reverse complement strand
GTTTCAATTTTATTGTAAACATTTCTGTCAATTCTGAAAAGCAAATCTATTCTGTCGCCAATTTCAAATTCCTTGTGCAACAAATCACCTTTTGACCAGAAAATACAAGGCCATTTAAATTTTCCGGCGTTAACAGTCATTTTTAAATGAAGTTTGTCATTTCCTTTTCCGGAAAAAACAAGTGCATCTTGAACAAGTAAATTTCTTGTCATAAACAAAAGTTGCTGATTTTGTTCGCCATAAGGTTCAAATTTGTCTGATAAGTTTAAAAGTTCAGGCGTTAAATATTGAAGCGGAATTTCAGCATCAACTTCATAATCATCAGAATATTCATCTAAAACAATATTTTCGGACTCTTTTTTTAACCTTTCAATAAATTCATTTAACTTTGAACGCTCAAAACTAAAACCTGCGGCTGCATTGTGTCCACCATAACTGATGAACAAATCGCTCATGTTCGTTAAAAAATTTGTTGCGTTATAATTTCTGCAAGTTCGCATAGAACCGATTGCATTTTCTCCCACAAAAGTTACTGCCAGAGCTGGAACTCCATACAGTGCTACAAGTTTTCCAGCCAGAATTCCACTTACGCCTCTGTTAATTCTTTCATCGATTACAACTGCAAGTTTATTGCTATGTTCTGGAATGGACGCTTTTGCCTGAATTGCCGAATATTCAACTGCTTTTTGAGTAAAATCTTTTCTTAAATTATTAAGTTCAATGATTTTTTGAACAATTTTCTGGCGTTCAAGCGGATTTTTTTCAAGAAATAGTTCGGCTGCAAGTTCGCTTTGTCCCATTCTTCCGGCAGCATTTAAATTTGATACAACATTCCAACTTAAATCTGTGGAAGTAACTTTCTTTTCAGTAAGATTTAGTGCCGTCATCAATTCCAGTAATCCCGGACGAATTTTATGAGCATTTATTGCAGCCAAGCCTTTTTTTACAAAGATTCGATTTTCGTTTTTCATCGGCATAATGTCTGCGAGTGCCGCTAATGCCACAAGCTGCAAATCTTTTTCTTCTAACAAAGAAATTTCTGGAAATTCTGTGCGGATTTCTTTGCTGATGTAAGTAACCAAAAGATTATACAAACCGCCAATTTCTGTTGGTTCGTGATTTCCATATTTTGCGATTTTTGATTTAAATTTTAATTGCGATAAATTTGAGTTTGCTATAGACGGACTTAAATTTTTAAATTCATTTTTTAAATCCATTAAGTTAAAGTCTGCTGAATTGCCAAAGATATTTGACAGCATGGTTTTTATATGTTTTTCATTCCAAACCATTATAAGCTGATTTTTTAAATACGAAAATAATTTTGTTTCTTCCAGATTTTTTTCACCAGGAATGATTTTTTCTTCGAGTTTGCTGACTGGTATAGAATTTTTTACTTTTACGCAGGAAATTAAATAGGAATTTTCTTGTTCTTCGATATTTAAAAGCACAATTTCTGTTTTGTACCATTTACTTTTTGCATAACGCAAAGCGGAAACAAGTTTATATACAACTGCGCATCCAGAAATATCTTTAAATGGATATCCAGAATCTTCTAACTTTTGATCCAAAATGATTGCAGGCGAGGGAAGTTCTTCCGGAGGATTGTGATGATCTGTTATGATAACATCTATTCCAAGTTCACTGGCTCGTGCAACTTCGTTAATGTTTGAAATTCCACAGTCAACTGTGATTATAAGCGAACCGTAGTTTTTTGAAAAATCTTCAACTGCTTCCATGGAAAGTCCGTAAGCATCATCTCCTTGTGGAAGTCTGAAACTTACGTCAATTCCCATAGATTTTAAGCAGTCATAAAGAACTGTTGTTGCTGTAACGCCGTCAACATCTCTGTCGCCAAAGATTAAAACTTTTTCCTTTTCTTCTTGCGCTTCAAGAATTCTGTCAACGGCATCTTCCATTTCATTAAAACAGAATGGACTGTGCTGGAATCTTAAATCGTCCTCTAAATAAAAAAGAATATCCTTTCCCTGCGTAATATTCCTTCTTATAAAAATGCTTGCTGTAAGGGCATCAATTCCATATTTTTTTTGCAATAATTCAACTTCATTTTTAGAAACGATTTTTTTATTCCAGACCGACACTTATTTTATTTCCTTTAGAATTAACTTTGATGATTCAAATTTTTGTGAACTGTATGATACAGCATTTTCAAGTTCTTGTTTACCTTTTTCCAAAGAATCTTGATTTTTTGCATAAATATCCATGATTTTTTCTCCGCGCTTTACATAATCACCTTGTTTTTTTGCAAAGATGATTCCTGAATCAGCGTCAACTTTATCAGAAGTTTTTTGACGTCCAACTCCTAAACTTATGCAACTAAGTCCAACCTTGTAAGCATCAATTATTAAATAACCATCTTCTTTTGCAAAAGCTTCCGCGTGAAAAGGAGAGCGTCTTTTTCCCTGATTTGCAAGAAAATCTTCCGGATCCGCTCCTTGATCTTTTATGTTTTCAAGGAATTTTTCAAGTGCCTTGCCATTTGCAACAACTTCTTTGCACTTTGCAATTCCTTCTTCGACAGTTGACGCTTTTTCGCCCAAAATAAGCATTCTTGCGCCAAGTTCGTAAGTAAGTTCCATAATATCTTCAGGACCCTTACCTTGCAAACATTCAAGACTTTCTTCTACTTCCAGATAATTTCCAGTTTTATAGCCAAGCGGAGTGTCCATTGCCGTAAGAAGTGCAACTGCTTTTTTGCCCATTGCCTGCGATGTTTTTACAAGGAAGGTGGCAAGTTTTTCTGCATCTTCCGGGCTTTTCATAAAAGCACCTTTGCCATATTTTACATCAAAAACTAAAGCGTCGCTTCCCTCAGAAACTTTTTTTGAAAGAATTGAACTTGTAATCAGCGGAATGCTTTCAACTGTTCCAGTAACATCTCTTAAAGCATACATTTTTCTGTCAGCAGGAGCAATTTTTTCGGTTTGACCCATCATCGCATAACCATCTTTTGCAATAAGTTTTTCAAATTCTTGCGGAGTTAAATTTACATTGTATCCTTTTAGACTTTCAAGTTTATCTAAAGTTCCTCCTGTATGACCTAAACCTCTTCCGCTCATCATTGGAATTTGAACGCCACAAGCGGCAACAATTGGTGCTAAAGGCAAACTTATTTTATCGCCAACGCCACCAGTTGAATGTTTATCAACAAAAGGCCCTCGAAGTCCCAGATTTTCTTTTCCATGCAAATCAATTACATCACCAGAATGAAGCATAAGATTTGTGAGAACGCCAGTTTCATTAAAAGTCATTCCATTAAAATAAATTGCCATCATCAGTGCAGACATCTGATAATCTGGAATTGTTCCGTCCGTATAACCATTTATAATAAATTCAATTTCTTCCCTTGTTAATTCTGCTCCAGGAATTTTTCCAGTACCACGTTTT
>CAZDAY010000212.1:0-3423 GCA_964503435.1 uncultured Treponema sp. | reverse complement strand
TTTTATTCTTATTTTCTAAAACACAGAATCCTGCTCATCTTCTACAGAATCTGAGTTTGAAAAATAATAGTAAAGCACAAGCTGACCAGAACCTTCAAGATAGCCATTTAAAGCGGAACATTCTAAAGTAACCAAATCAAGATTGTCCGCTAATGGCGAGGATTTTCCCCAAACGGCAGAAAGTTCCCTTGAGCCTTCTCTTAATGTGTAAAACCAGTAGTCGTCTTGTTGATATATGTCATAAAGATTTCTATCAATATTATTGTTTATTTTTGGCCTTCCATAAGTTTTAGAAATTCTGTCTTTTACATTGTTAAACGTGTTTTGAAGTTCTGTTCCATATCTGTTCGTTTTTATTTCATCAGAAACTGCACGGATTTGATATAAGCCAACATTTTGATTTACATAAACTCCGTATACAGTAAAAACAGGATGAGTTTTTTTAGGCTTTATCAAATAAACATCGTTTCCCACAAAGACTGGTTCTTCTTCGCATTGTTCTGTAATTTCTTCAAGCGTCATTCCCATTTCTAATCCAAAAGGAGCAGCAAAAATTGCGGCAGGCAGTAAAATCAAAGTAAAAAATAAAAATAGTTTTTTCATATCTGTTTCTCCCCAAATATCATTGTATCACAACTTATTGTTATTTGTAGTTTTTATTTGATTAAGGGTATTCTGCTTGGCACAAAATTTCTTATGCAGAACCATTCGAAAAATGTCGAACTTACAGCACAGATGGCGTGAAGAAAAAAAGTGATTCGGCGAACGGCTACAATCCCTAACGCTTGTCTACCGACAGGCAGGAGATCAAGTGTTAGTTTTTTATTTACCGTTAATTTTTCGTATAACCTTACATGGATTTCCAACTGCAAGAGAGTCAGATGGAATGTCTTTTGTTACAACACTTCCAGCCCCAATTACACTTCCTGCTCCGATTGTTACGCCAGGAAGAATTATTGAGCCACCGCCAATCCAACAGCCATCACCAATTTTTACAGGCAAAGCATAAGTCCAGCAAAAATATTTATCACTTTCGGGAGTCCAGTTTTTAACAAGCCGTTCTGAAAGTTCAACAGGATGCGTTGCAGTGTAAATTTGAACATTTGATGCAATTAAAACATTGTTTCCAATTTCGATTTTATTGCAATCAACAAAGGTGCAATTCATATTTATAGAAACATTGCTACCTATGTAAATATTTTTTCCGTAATCACAAATAAACGGAAGTCCCACAGAAACATTTTCTCCAACGCAAGCAAAAAGTTGCTTTAAGATTTTTAATTTTTCTTCTTTTTGATTGTAAGCAAGAGAATTGTATTTTGAAAGCAAAGTGCGGGCATTATTTTTGTATTCCAAAAAAACTTTGTCGTGGCAATCATAAAGTTCACCAGCAAGGCATTTTTCAAGTTCCGTCTTTTCATCTTTAGACATAAATTTTTCCTAAGTATAATTATTTTTCAAAAATCATATAAACACAAGAAATTTAACTGTTCGCAGAAAATTCGCCAGCCAGCAAATTCGCCAGCCGTCCCTTCACTCATATTCAGTCCGCTAGTCAGCAAAATTCGCCAGCCAGCAAATTTGCCAGAAAACCAGAAAATTTCTTGTACCACCATAAGATATAATGTTAATCAAAAAAATTCATTAGCAAACTTGAAACAGCACTGGTAATTCCTAAAAGTAAAAGAATCCACCATGGACTAAAACTAACTGCCTTGTAATCAAATGAACGAACTGCAACATCAACGCCTTTTATTAAAATCCAAATTCCAAAAATGTAAGGTAATGCTTCAGCAACAATAATATTGTTTCCAAACAAAAATGTGCCGATTAAAACCTCTCCGATTGCCGCAAACAAAACTGTTGGACCGCCAAAAATCAGCCTTGCGCCACACAACCAAAATTAAAAAAACGCCAGAAATTCCCATTATTTTAAATTATAAAAGTTGCAAAAGTATCAGAGAATCAAAAGACATTTTTGTTGTTTGCAATCGATAACTTGACAATAGATTTTTGTGCATATAATATGTACGTAGTTAGAGGTTGCTAACTTTTTCACTTTGTTGCAAAATCGCGCTAAAAAGCCATTTCGGAAATTGACATCGAGAGAAAACTATTGCAAGTGATGGTGGATATTGCGACTATTTTATCATTTCTCATAGGAAACAGAGAATGAGAATAAATAAACAAAGAGTGAAAATAAATGCGAAAAATTGTGAGTTTATCATATCTTTAAAAAGGGAATCATAAATGAAACACATACATTTTGATATTGAGGCTGATGGATTTTATGGAGCATATTGGGCATGTAAGCAACATTCTGATTGTGCAATAATTGCAATGATTGGCGATGATTCTGAGGACTATATGGCTCGTTCTTGTGTAAAATGGCTTTTTAGATTTGGAATTAATGTTCTTACAATGTCACCATCAAAAAAAGATTATGGTCATCACAATTATCCATTAGAACGAATTGAAAACGCAATTTCCTGGCTAAAAAATCATAATATCAAAAAAATCGGAATTGTCGGAGCGTCTACCACTGGAACATTGGCTTTGACATCATCATCCTATTTTTCTGATATTACGCTGACTATTGCTATGACGCCTAGTGATTTTGTTTGGCAAGGCTTTATGCAAGGAAATAAAGATGGTTGTAAGGAATGGCCAATTGAGGAAGAATCGCTGTTTTCATATCATGGAAATCCTTTGCCTTATATGCCATTTGTTTATCAGCATCCGCAGTATTGGCAGTGTATTAAAAGTGAAAGCAAACGAAATGGAGATATGATTAATTCCTGGAAACTTTTTGACGATTCTGAAAAAGCTCATCCCATTAGAGAAGATGAATATATTAAAATAGAAAATATTTGTGGAAAATTACTTTTGATTGGAGCAGATGATGATGCACTTTGGGATACAGGAAAATATATTCATCGAATGGAAAAAAGGCTTTCGGAGCGTTCTCACAAATGTGAATTAGAGTCTGTTGTTTATGAACATGCTACACATTTTGTTTTTCCAGAAAGTTTATTAAAAAAAATATTTCCAATTGGTTCTAAGTTAGTTATAAAATTAGTTTTTTCTGCTGCAAAAAAGTATTCAAAAGAATGTAAAAAATCTCGCATAGACATTGACCAGCGAATTACAAAGACAATTGAAAATTGGAAAGTATAAAATCCAGCGAAGAAACTACAACTTTGATAAAGTTGACGCTGCCTGTTGAAGTTTGAAATTACTTAATTTGAAATGTCTTAATTATGGTAAACATAAACAACGAAGATTTAAATGAACGTGCAAAAAGTTATGAAAGAAACTAAAAATTAGGTTTCATAAATTCCTCCACAATTTTTAATTCAAATTCTAATATAATTTAAAAACATATAATTCAAGCAAGTTTTTTGTGCTAAGCTCCTTTTGAGG
>CAZDAY010000211.1:2231-3476 GCA_964503435.1 uncultured Treponema sp. | reverse complement strand
CTGCACATAAACTTGCGGCCAGATTAAAAAAAGATGGAAGGCGTCCGTTGCTTGTTGCCTGCGACCTGGTGCGTCCTGCGGCAGTTGAGCAGTTATGCGTTTTAGGTCAAAAAATTGATGTGCCGGTTTACAAGGAAGATGGCGCTAAAAATGCTGTGAAAGTTGCGCAAAATTCGATTTCTTTTGCCAGAAAAAATGCTTACGACACAATTATTCTTGATACTGCCGGTCGACTTCAAATTGACGAAGATATGATGGCTGAACTTGTGGACATTAAAAAATCTGTAAAGCCAGACGAAGTTGTTCTTGTTGCGGATTCAATGACTGGACAAAATGCTGTTGACATTGCGAAAAGTTTTGATGAGCAGTTGGGGCTTACCGGCGTAATTTTAACAAAGTTTGATTCTGATGCTCGCGGCGGTGCGGCTCTTTCTTTAAAAACTATAACTGGCAAACCGATTCTTTTTATTGGAACTGGCGAAAAAACTGAAGATTTTGAAGTTTTCCATCCTGACAGAATTGCTAGTCGTATTTTGGGCATGGGCGATGTTGTTTCTTTGGTTGAAAAAGCGCAGGAAACTGTTGACCAGGAAGAAGCTTTGCGTTTGCAAAAAAAGATGCAGCGGAACGAATTTACCTTGCAAGATATGCTTGAGCAGTTGCAGTCGGTTGAAAAAATGGGAAGTATGAGTCAACTTCTTGAAATGATGCCGGGGCTTGCGGGGCAGATTGATGAAAGTCAAATTGATAAGGCTGGATTAAAACATCAAAAGGCGATTATTCAGAGCATGACAGCGAAGGAAAGGGCAAACCATTTGATTATTGGACCAACTCGTCGCAAAAGAATTGCAAAGGGCAGCGGAACTTCGGTTCAGGAAGTGAACAAACTTATTAAGCAATTTGAAAAAACTAAACTGACCATGAAAAAACTAACGCGAAATCGTGGAATGCAGGCAAAAATGATGCAGCAGATGGGCGGAATGGATATGAATCAGTTGAAAAATATGAATTTACCTAAAGGATTTCATTTTTAGTTGATTTTGATTTTGTATAGGGCTGAATTTTACTTTTTTAGATTTTAGTTTTCTGGCTGTATACACGTTTTTTGTTTTGCATTTGGGAAAGTCTTCTGTTCGCCAGCGAAATTCTCTGTGCTAACACTAAGTCTTCTGCCAACCAGCGAAATTCAGTGTGCTAACAGAAAATCCACTGTTTACCGCCGGTTAGCGAAAATCATTTAACAAC
>CAZDAY010000211.1:0-2131 GCA_964503435.1 uncultured Treponema sp. | reverse complement strand
TGTGCTAACAGAAAATCCACTGTTTACCGCCGGTTAGCGAAAATCATTTAACAACTAAAAGTGAAGCAACCTTGCCATCGGCTGTATAACATTTAACTGGATTAGTTTTATCTGGAAAAGATTTTATGCCCGAAAAAAAAGCATATTCG
Source organism: uncultured Treponema sp. (assembly GCA_964503435.1). Classification (GTDB taxonomy): domain Bacteria; phylum Spirochaetota; class Spirochaetia; order Treponematales; family Treponemataceae; genus Treponema_D. The sequence goes on along the minus strand of CAZDAY010000211.1, from coordinate 1,982 downwards.
TAAGTCCCCGGTGGCAACGGCAAATCAAACTGATACAAACCCGGCGCAACTTCCTGCATCCAGTAAATATAACTGTCCCAGTTTGTAAAACTTCCACCAATACGAATTTCTTCCCCGGAATTTCCTTCATAAACAAAACGCACAATGCCATTTGGAATTTCTTCAGTAACAAGCGGAATTTCCCGTTTTGTGTCAAGATGCGACATTAAAAGTTTTGTGTCCTGTGAATAAATTGAAATTTTATTTTGCGGATCTAATGTCCAAAGTCCGTCAATCACCAGACGATAATTTAATTCCTGAACAGTTTTTGGCAATTTGTGAACATAAAAATAAAATGAATCAACAATATTGTCTTCAAAATCCCTGAGTTTTTTTAATTTAAACGAATGAATGGTTTTAAAATTTTCAAAATCAAAAGCAATTCCCACGTGGCGAGCATTTTTGTCCGCTGTAAAAATAATATAATCGCCTTCAAGATAAGGAGCGCCTACTTTTGTAATCCGAGTAACCATATCAGCAATTTTTGCTTCTTCTTCAGTTAATTCCAAAACCTGTTTGCTAGCAGCAAAACCTGTCTGACACAAAATCAGCGCAAGAAAAAAAAGCAATAATTTTGTCTTTTTCATATTTTGATTTTCGGAACAGATTTTCCTTTGGTTTAGCAAAAATTTTTTTTTATAAGTTTAAGATTCAAAATCAATGTGCTACAAATACAAGTTTTCCTTAACATCAAGAAAAAAAAACCGAAAATATAAAAGAAGATTTTTAAATATAAAAAATGCACACAGGCAAGATTCTTGTCGAAACTGTATTTTTTAATGTTTTTTAAGCACTTGAAATTTTAGACTACTTGAATAAAAACGTAAGTTAATTGAAAATAATTTGGTGGGGATAAAAAAAGGCAATGCCAGGACTTAGCGCACTTCAAAAATTAAATTCAGATATGTTGAACTTGGGCGATGAAGTAAAAATTCGTTCTGCCCGAGGGGAAAAACCTGTAACAATTTCAATTCCGCAAAATGTTGAAGATTTTGATGATTCAGATGATTTTAAATTTGGAATGCCCTCACTTTCTGAAGAAGAACAAGCTCAAGCCGACGCTGCTGCAGCCGAACGTGAACGAGAAGCAAATGATTTTTCTGACATTACGGGCGAAGATGAACAAAACGATGAAAGTTCCTCAGAAAATTCCAAACCAGCAGAATCCGCACCAGACCTTTCAAATTTGTTAGACACAGAAGATTTAAGTTTTTCTGATTTAGATTTGAGCGATTTTGAAGATGAACCTGAAGAAGAAGAAGAGGAAGAGCCGGTTCCAGAAGAAATACCAATCGAAGATATGGATTTGGCTTCACTTTTAGCGCCAACTAATCCCGTAGAAAACAAAAAGCCTGAAACTGAACAAAACTTAAAGTCACAAAAAAAGGCTGAACCTCAAAATCAAAAAAAATCTTCACGAGAACAAAAAAATCCTGACTTGGACATTTCACAATTTGAAGGTTTGGATCCAAATATTTTTAAAAGCCAGGATTTAACAAATTCAAATGACTCTAAAACAGAAAATCCTTTTGAAGTTCCAAATCCTTTTGCGCAAAATCAGAATTTAAATGCAAGTAAAAAAGATGAAACTGCACAAAAATCAAATCAGAATTTAAATGAAGCAGCAAATCAAACTGTCGCAACAGAAAATTTGATGGACGAAAATCCAAAAGATGAATCTCAAAACAAAAAAAGTTTGATTGATTCTTTAAATGAAGATTTTGAAAACGATGATTCTCAAAAAGTAATAGATTTAAATGCGGACATTCCTCTCGAATTTAACGAAGTTCCAGATTTTTCAAATATGGAATTGGAGCCAGAAAATTCTGTGCCTGCGGAAGATCTTGCAAAGCCAGCGGACGTCGCGCCAGCAGAAGATGCAATGCCAGCAGAAGATTCCATGCAAACATCGGACGTTTCACAAACACAGAATGCAATGCCGC
>CAZDAY010000210.1:1275-3498 GCA_964503435.1 uncultured Treponema sp. | reverse complement strand
ATAAATTTCCCTAAAAAAATAAAGGGAAGTTTTTAATTTTACTTTTTGGAGGAATCTTTATGGATGAATCAACAATAAAATCTTTGCTAGATAAGGCATTTGAAATGTTAAAATATTCTTATGTTCCTTATTCAAAATTTCATGTAGGCGCTGGACTTTTAGCAAAAAACGGAAAAATTTACGGTGGATGCAATATTGAAAATTCTGCATTCGGACCAACAAACTGCGCTGAACGAACCGCTTTTTTTACCGCAATTAGCGAAGGTGTAAAAGATTTTGAAGCGATTGCTATTGTTGGTGGAGCAAACGGAATTGTAAAAAATTACTGTGCACCTTGTGGAGTTTGCCGTCAAGTTATGAGCGAATTCTGTTCAGCAGATTTTAAAATCATTCTTGCAAAAGACAAGGAAACTTACAAAATTTATACACTCGACGAAATTTTGCCTTTGCGGTTTAATTTGAATGAAGTATAAAAATATTTTACTGTGCCACACCACATAACTGTGAAATATTTTTGTACCCATGCGATTTCATAAAGTTTTTCAAGCCGTCAATAATTTCAAGCATTGCCTTTGGATTGCTAAATGTTGCCGTTCCTACTTGGATTGCACTTGCGCCAGCCATTATAAATTCAACAGCATCCTGCCACTTTGAAATTCCACCAAGCCCTATTACCGGAACTCTTTCACTTGCCGGAAGTTTATTGATTGCTTGAACAAGATCATAAACCATACGAAGAGCAATAGGTTTTATGGCAGGACCACATAATCCAGCACGAACATTGTCAAAAACAGGACGTGCAGTTTCTATGTTAATTGCAGTCGCTTGAATTGTATTGATTAAACTTAAAGCATCAGCACCTTCTTTTATGCAAGCCATTGCAACACCTATTAAATCAGGAGCATTTGGACTTAATTTTACAATCAGCGGTTTACTTGTTGCTTTTCTGACTGCACTTACACACTCTCCAGCAGCAACACAATCAATTCCCCATGCCATTCCTCCCGAACGAACGTTAGGACAGCTAATATTAAGTTCAATCATTGGAACATCTGTCTTATCCAAAAGTTCTGCACCTTTTACATAAGTTTCTAAATCGCTTCCAGCAAGATTTGCAATAATCACTGGTTTTAATTTTAACATTTCAGGAAGTTCATGCTTTATAAAATGAGGAACACCAGGATTTTCTAATCCAATAGAATTTATGTCCCCTGACGCAACTTCAATAATTCTTTCACCCTTATTTCCAGATTTTGCTTCTAAAGTTAAACCTTTTGAGCAAATTCCACCCAATAAATTAACATCAAAGAACGAACGATAGTTTTGTCCAAATCCAAAAGTTCCGGATGCCGCAATCACAGGATTATTAAAATGAACGCCAGCAATTTCTACGCTACAATCCGGCTCTTTTTCGTTTTCCTTTATAAAAGAACTAACGATAGTTTGTTTAGGAAAATCAATAATTTTAGAATCAAAAATAGGGCCGTCTTTACAAACTCTTTTATTTCCATCTTTTGTGCTAATTGTACAACCAAGACAGGCCCCCGTTCCACAAAGCATTTTCTTTTCCAAGCTTAAATATGCTTTTATTCCAGCTTCCTGTGCAATTTTTTTTACATACGAAAGCATTGGTGTTGGACCGCAAGCAAAAATCACCTTATAAGATTTTTCTTTTATTGTTTGAACTGAAAGTGCATTTGGCAACATTCCTTTTATGCCAAAACTTCCATCATCAGTTGTTACAATTAAATTTGATGGCGCAATATTTTCAAGTCCATAGGTTCCAGATTTAAAACTTGCATAAAAATCATAAATTTTAGGATGTAAGGTTGAAGCAAAATTTATAACGGGCGCAACTCCAATTCCACCGCCAACAATACAAATTTCAGGATTTAACGAAGGCTCTTGACTTATGTTCTGAGGAATTTCAAAACAATTTCCCAAAGGTCCAATTAAATCAACTTTATTATTTACTTTTAAATGACAAAGCTCTTTTGTTCCTTCACCCTTTTCAAGAATCAAAAATTTAATTTTTAATAATTTTTTTCCGTCTGCAGAAAGTCCTTCTGTTGAATTATAAACGCTAATCGGTCTTCCAAACTGAACAGAACTATTTTGACTTTTTATCAAATAAAACTGACCTGGTTTTGAAGAAATTTGATTAGGTTCTAAAAGCGCTAAAACTTCCAAAAGATAAACATTTTTTTGAAATTTTATTTTTTC
>CAZDAY010000210.1:0-1265 GCA_964503435.1 uncultured Treponema sp. | reverse complement strand
TTCACAAAAAGAAACATCTGCTTTTCCACAAAAAAGTTTTGGGTTTCCATTTTCATCAATTTCAGCCTTATCCATTTTTTCCTCACATCAAAAAAAACTACAAATTTTTAAAAGCCTTTAAAAGTTCTTCTTTTGAATTTAATGCAGCACTTGCCGCCGCTTGAGTAATATCCTGCAAAGACAATGTTTTTTCATCTTTTTGCTGACAGTCAAAATTCTTTTTCCATGCACACAAAATTCCGCGACTAGAATTTACAACACCGCCAGCATTTTTTAGTAAACTTGCCGCTATTCTTGCCGCTCCACCTTGTGCACCATAACCAGGAATCAAAAAGAAAATATTTGGATATTTTTCACGTAAATAATTTGCATCAGATTCTTGAGTTGCACCAACAACCGCACCAACAGGAGAACAAGTTTGTTCCGGATAAAAATTTTTAAATTCATTTTCGATTTTTAAAAGTTCGTTTCCAACTTGTTCAAGAACAGTCGAGCCATTTTTTAATTCCTGATGTTCAATGTCTAACATTCCAGGATTTGAAGTACACAGCAAAACAAATGCACCCTTTCCATTTTTTTCTGGAACTGAATATTCTGTAAAAGGTTTTAATGTATCAAAGCCCATATATGGATTTATGGTGATTAAATCTGATTCAAAATCGCCAGAAAAGTGAGCACGAGCATAAGCACTCGCAGTCGCAGCAATATCGCCACGTTTAATATCTGAAATACAAATTAAATTTGTCTTTTTTATTTCTTTTAATGTTTCAGAGAAAATTTTCATTCCCTCAAGTCCCATCGCTTCATAATAAGCAATTTGAACCTTAAAACAGCAGGCAGATTTTTCTTCAGCAATTCGTTCTATTATCGCCTTATTGTAAGCAAGAACCGCTTGTGCAGGAGACGAATATTCATTTAAAACTGATTGCGGAAGATAACTAGAATCTGTATCTAAACCAACACAAAGAGGACCGTTTACAAGAGCAAGTTCTTGTAGTTTTTGCATATAATGTTTCATGTTTTCAGATTATACATTTAAAAACACGCTTGGTCAGTAATTTTTTTATGGAAATTGGAATTTGAAAATATAACATAAAATTTGTAGTTTCAACTTGGCTCAACCAATGTGATAATTTCTGCGATTCAAGAATCAATATAATTCTGCTTTTTTAAATCGCAAATTTTGTTATTTTACAAATTTCTAATCAAGTTCGGGCTGACGAGAATAACATAAAGTTAAGAAAAAAAAATTCGATAATAAATTT
>CAZDAY010000209.1:0-3500 GCA_964503435.1 uncultured Treponema sp. | reverse complement strand
ACTTAAAGGAGCCTTTCGACAGAGGAGCCTGTCGAAATATGATTTAAAATGCAAACACAAAACTAATAAGAATCTTCTTTTGCAGCATTTTCAAATTTTGTGTATGAAGAAAGAAACATTGTTTTTATTTCACCAACAGGACCGTTTCTCTGCTTTGCAACAATAATTTTTCTTTCTTTTACAGGACCATCTTCTTTTCTCTCGCCATGAATAAACATTACAACATCAGCATCCTGTTCAATCGAACCAGAACCGCGAAGTTCTCCAAGTCCAGGTTCATTTCCTTCAGCAGAACGTGCAACTTGGCAAAGAATAACCAAAGGAATTTTTAAATCGCGCGCAAGACTTTTTAAAGATTTGGAAATTTCTGAAACCTGTTCAAATATCTGTCTATCTTCATGTTCACTTGTAATCAAACCAATGTAGTCAATAAAAATAATTTTTACACTTTTATCTACAACCATGCGGCGTGCCTGTGCCCTCAAATCAAGAAGTTTCATATTCGGCGTATCACAAATATACAAAGGCGCATCATAAATAACACCTGCCGCTTCCTGAAGTTTCTGAAAATCTTCAATTTTTAACATACCGCTTCGAATTTGTCTTCCGGAAATTCTAGCAACCTGAGAAATCAAACGCTGAATAATTTGACCGGCAGACATTTCAAGGCTAAAAAAACCACAAGGGATTTTTTCATCAACAGCAATATGCTGCATCATAGAAAGTGCAAGTGCGGTTTTTCCCATTGAAGGCCGAGCACCAATAATAATCATTTCGCCATCTTGAAATCCACTCGTCATTGTATCCAAATCGGTTAAGCCAGAAGTAATTCCTGAAAAAGCACTTCTGTTTTTATATCTTGTATCAATCAATCTGATTGCTTCGGGAACAACATCTTTCATTCCATAAATTTGACTTGTTTGATTTGTGTCGGTAAGTTTAAATAATTTTTGCTGAGCATCATCAAGAATTACACGGCTTGTTTTAGATTCATCAAAACTGTCGGCTTTAATTTCAGATGAAATTTTAATAAGACTTCTTCGAGTTGCACAATCCAAAACAATTTTTGCGTAATAAGAAAGATTTGCTGCGGTTGGAACAGTATTTGTAAGTGCCGAAATATAATCCACACCGCCCGCTGCCTGAAGATTTCCATTTTTTGTCAAAATATCAATCAAAGTTATAATATCGCCCTTGTTTCCCTGCGAAAAAAGTTGCATTAAACCGTCATAAATAATTTGATTTTGCTGCGTATAAAAATGTTCTGCCCTTAAAAAACTTGCAACTTCATTTACAGAACTCCAGTCCAAAAGCATAGCTCCCAATGTTGCCTGTTCTGCTTCGATATTTTGCGGCGGAATACTGTCTTTTAATTCCATTTTTTTTCTCCCAAGATCTTGTTCAAAAATTATATTACAGATATTAAATATTTTTAAGATGATTTTGCTGACAAAAAATTTTATTTTTAAGATTTCGATTTTTCTGCAATTATCTGAATTTTATAAAAAAAACCGCAGAATCAGAAAATTCTACGGTTTTACGTTTTATTATAAAATAAAAGTTAAAAAGTAAATTCAAAAATTATTCAGAAACTTTTTCTGCATCAGAACTTTCCTGATTTACAGCCGAAGAACTTTCTTCTTTAGTTTCTGCATCAGATTTTTCAACCTTAGCCTGTGATTTTACTTCCTTTTTACCTTTTGAAGAATCTTTATTATCTTTTGCGTCCTTGTCTTCTTGTGCTTTTACAACAAGTTTAACTTCTGCAACTGTAGATTCATAAAGATGAATTTTGATTGTATAAGAACCAACATTTTTGATTGTAAGTCCTTGAATTTCAATCTTTTTGCGTTCAATTTCAAAACCATTTGCCGCATAAAAGTTAGCAACAGTTTGATTTGTAACTGCACCATAAAGTTTTCCGTTATTACCAGCAGGCATTATAATAACAACTTCGAGTGCTTCAAGTTTTTCTTTTAGAGAAGCACTTTCTGCGCGTTTTTGAGCTTTGCGAGCTTCAATTTCAGCTTTTTTGCCTTCAAAATATGCAACAGATTCAGCACAATAAATTACAGCAAGTCCACGTGGTGAAAGATAATTGCGAAAATAACCTCTTGCAACATTCTTTACATCACCCATTTCACCAAGATATTTAACGTCTTCGTTAAGAATAACTTTCATTTTTTCAAGCTCCTATAAAATATAAAATAAAATCACCGGCAAAAAATTCCAGGAGTTGGATTTCCGCCGAATAAAATAAATTTAGTCTGCAACGTATGGAAGAAGACAAATTGAACGTGCTCTTTTAATTGCAACAGCAAGTTGTTTCTGATGTTTTGCACAAGTTCCAGTCATGCGACGAGGAAGAATTTTACCATGTTCTGTTGTAAAACGTCTGAGTCCATCAGCATCTTTATAATCAATTTTTGCTTTGTTAGCACAAAAACGACATACTTTCTTGTGGAAAAAAGTTTTTCCCTTAGCACGACCAATACGTGCTTCATCTTCACGACCAGAATCCTGCAACTGTTCCTGACTTGTTGCAAGCTCTTCTTTTACTTCTACAGATTCGATTGTTTCGTCTGCCATAATAAATGCTCCTTAAATTGACTTAATAGCCAAAGAGTAAAGATGTTTAAAACATCTTCATGCAAAATAAAAATTTTAGAACGGAATATCTTCTGGAAACTCTGAATTTGAATCACCAAAAGCTTCATCATCAACTTCCGGACTATACGAAGAACCACTGTCTTTAGGTGCAGCTGGTGCAGGATTATATGATGGGCGAGCCTGAAACCCCGCGGATGCTCCATTTCCATACGAAGAATTTCCGTAAGAAGAAGCTCCATCAGAACGTCCACCTAACAATTCAATATTGCTGGCAATAACTCTGACCTTGCTATGTTTTTGTCCGTCTTTTTCCCAGACATCTTGTTTTAAAGAACCCTGAACAGCGATTTGTTTTCCTTTTGTAAGATACTGTTTAACTGCTTCAGCAGCTTTTCCAAAGTAAGAAATATCAAAAAAATTTGCTTCACTAACCCACTGTTCATTTTCTTTACGACTTGCATTTACTGCAATAGAAAGAGAACAAAGCGGAGTTCCCGATTTCAAATATGTAAGTTCTGCATCGCGAGTAAGTCTTCCAATAAGAATTACAGTATTTAAATCCGCTATAGCCATTTTTCGCTCCTTACTTTTATAAAATTTTATTTGTATTTACAAGGATTTTTAAGCGTCTTTTTCAGATTTTACAACAAAAAGATACTTAATAAGATTTTTGTTAAACTTAAACTGTGCGTCAAGTTCAGAAATTTTTGCTGGATTTGCTTTAATGTTAAGAAGTAAGAATCTTCCTCTCTTCTGATGCTTAACTTCATAAGTTAAATCGCGGTCACCGTAAGGTTCTTCCTTTTCGATTTCAGCACCAAAATTCGCAAGATCTGCACGCAATGTGTCAAGACCTGCCTTATACTTTTCATCATCGACTGGATAAATAG
>CAZDAY010000208.1:0-3535 GCA_964503435.1 uncultured Treponema sp. | reverse complement strand
AATCCACTGGCACTTAAGCAGTGGACTAAGTCTTTTATATATTATTTTGCATCATCATACATTTGAGAAAGGTTTGTTATAGAACTCAAATCAGAAAGTTTTAAAAGTAAACTTTGCCCATTTGCTGCACTTACAACCAATCCCTGTTCAGTTACAATAATCGGTGTTTCGCTTGAAACTGCAACCGGACTTCTTAACAAAAGATTTAATGATTTATCATATTTTCCTACAACCCAAGTTCCGCCATTATCAATAACACAGTAATAATCATTTCCGTTATTTACTAGAACTGAATTTTCTGCAACATTTTCTTTGCTTTCCTTTTGAATTTCCATTTTATAAGCATCCAAAAGACAAAGTTTTACAGCACCGTTGTTTATATTTTCTCCACAAATCGCCATGTAAAGAAGTGAAGTGTCAAGATTTTCTGCACCAGTATTTACGCTTGTAAGATTTTGTGTGTTAGCGTCTAAAACTGCATTTCTAACCGGCAAAATTGTTCTGCCGCGAACAACAGTAACCGGAGATTCCCGAATTGTACTTCCATCTTGAACATTAAGTTTAACCATTGCACTTAACTGCTTTGCTGAATCAGTAATTTTAAGCCCAATAACAGAATTTCCTTCTGTGGATTCAGCAATTTGCTGTTGAATTACAGTTTCCTGATCTTTTGCAATTTGAGTTCGCTCTGCCTGTGCTTCTGACTGTTTTCTGTCTGCAGTTTGTTGTGCCTGTGCGGCATTTTGCTGTGCTTCTTCAACAATTTGTTCCTGCTCTTGAGTTTTCTGTGCTTCTTCTTGAGCTCTTTCGCTTGCTTCCTGTGCTGCCTGCTGCTTTTCTTCATTAGTTGGATCTTGCCGTGCTTCTTCTTGCCTTTGCTGAGCTTCTTCTTCTGCAGCCCTTTGAACTTCTCTTTGTTCAGTTAAAGCTTTGCTTTCTTCAGCCGCTTTTTGTGCTTCTTCTTGAGCCTTTTGAGTCGCCTGTTCAGCCTCACGTTCTTTTATATCAACCATATTTTTGCGTTCATCAACACCTTTATCATCTTCTTCCTGCATAGATTCCACAACATTTTTGTCGCTGATTACAGAAGTATCAACAGCAGAAATATTACTTGTTAGATCCCCAAGCGGAATTACAATTTGCGAATTACCCGGCCATTCATTCCATCTTGTAGAAAGACCGCAAATTTCTTGTGAAAGATTATTTAAAACCACATTTTTATATTTTGACTGAAAATAATCCAGTCTAGTTCTATAAACTGCATTGTAAACCGTAACAAAGGTTGCAACTGTAGAAGCATCACCTGGGGTATATCCGTAAGCGGCTTGTAAATAAGAAGCAATAATTCTTCTCAAGTTTACAATATGATCAACAGTGGCATTTTGATTTATAAGAATGATATCAGCATCAAGTTTTCCAGTTTCGTTTTCATCAATAGCATGAATTACAGAATATTTTTCACCATTTCCAAAAGTTCCTCTGGAATTTACATTTTGACTTACCTGATTTCCTAATCCACTTCCAATTGCTTGAATTGCAGAAACTGATTCAATAACAGAATGAGGCCCGGTGTAATTTTCAAAACGTATTGTATCTTGACCAACACTTCTAAGTTCATTTTCATTAACTTCAATAGCTGTGGCAAAATTAACTGTTGTGAAAAGAAAAACACTTAATGTCAGAAAAAATTTTTTCATAAATCCTCCAAAATAACTACAAAATGAGTATAACACGTTTTTTTTCAACTATAAAGAAAAAAATAAACGCTTTGCAGAAAAATAAAACTACAATTTTAATTCAATAATTTTATTTAAAGTTTGTCTTGCCTTTGTGTGAATATTTTCATCAAACTGCGGATAAAGCATGTAAGTTAAAATTTCCTGTCCCTTGTCAAAAAAAGCAGGGCGTCCCATAAATTTGCAAATTTCAAAACTAGCATCAGCAATCGCCAGAATTAACGAAGAATCTTTTGTGCTGATTTTATTTTTTAAAACATATTCCAAAGATGCTAAAACTTCGCCATTCGGATCTAAACCCTGTGCCTTTGCACAATTTATAAGACAAAGCAGAACAGAAGAATCGTCAGTTTTTTTTAAAAGATTACTAAGTTTTTGTGTTTCTGTGCAAATTCCATTTTCATAATTCAAGAACAAAATTTCCTGAGCGTAAGAAATATTTTTTTTGAAATAAGGCTTTTCGACCGTATAGGCAGAATTTGCAGTTTGAAAATCCGCATAAAGTTTATTTAATTCCTGATAAAGCAAATTCAGCCATTCCTGTTCATTTTCACCAAAATTTCCTAAAACAAAGGCTTTGTGCATTTTTTCGCCAAGTGATTGTGGAATTGACTGTGTTAAATTTGAAGTAAAAGAATTTTGCTGCGTATAAAAATTCTGATATCTCTGCGGAAGTTTATAATTTTTTTGATTTGCCAATGAAGACAAGGATTTTTCGCCAATATTTTGTTTTACTCGATAAGATTCAATTACCCAGTTATTTGTACAGAAACTTAAATAACCTTTTGAAGTTGGATAAATGTAAGACCATTTTTTTTGCTGATTAAAGGCCGCACTCCACACAAGTTTGATTTGAGAATTTTTATCATAATTTTTTAAATCAAATGAATAACAAAAAGCATTTTTTTTGTCGCAAAGAACAAGTCCGTCATTTGTAAAACCTGCATATCTTAAACTTACGGTGTCGGGCAGGGGAGTTGTAAAACTTGCAATAAAACTTCCTTCAGAAATATTTATTAAATTTATTTTTGCTGGATTTGAACTGATTACATATTCTATGTTTCCTTTAGGAACATTTTTTGTAAATTTTACAAGTGATTTTGTTTTAGAATCAGTTTTTAAATTTGAAGAATTTAAAACCCATTTTGAATAAGTTTCCCCGTCTTTTTTTGTAGAACACATTCCTAAACTTCCGTCAGAAAAACTTAATAAAACGCCTTCACTTGTGCTTTTTGCAGATAAAACTACACTTGAAAATATTATCTCTTCGCTGATTTGTCCAAAAGGTGAACATCGGCGCGCAACAGATTTTCCGTCAATAAGTTTTTCAAGAAAAATAAGCAGGGAACCGTCATTTAATTCAAGTAAGGGTAATTTTGTATTTTGATTTTCAGTTTTTAGTTTCCATCTTAAAACGCCGTTTGTTCCATAGCATCCAATGTTATTTTTTCCTCGCACAAAAACTCTTCCATCTTTTCCGGGCAGTGGATCTTCTGAAATATTAAAACCGCAGTTTACGCTCCAAATCAAAGTTCCGCCGGGATTTAACATATTAAGACAAGAATCTTTTGTAACAAGGTAAATCATATCGCAAAGGCCAATGCTTATGTATGGATTTAATTTTGTTTTAAATGATTTTTGCCATAAAACCGAAGCGTCCTCTGTAAAAGCGTAAAGTATTTTTCCGTCACCGGGCACAATCCATGCAAAACTTGAAGATTTAGGCTGACACAAAACGTTTCCGCCTAAAACAAGAATTTTATCAGGATTTATTTTCTCTAAATTGATTTGACTTGCAG
>CAZDAY010000207.1:0-3560 GCA_964503435.1 uncultured Treponema sp. | reverse complement strand
TATTAACGCTGGAAACATTGGATACAAAATTTGTCAGAGGATGGGCGGTTGGATGGCGATTGGTCCGGTTTGTCAGGGATTTGCAAAGCCGCTTAACGATTTGAGTCGCGGTTGTAATGTTGATGATATTGTTGCCACAGTTGCGGTTACTGCTCTTCAAGCGTAAATTTTTGCGTTAAACCTTAAAAATAAAAAGTCCAGCGGTCAATTTTTGTCCACTGGATTTTTTTTTTTTGAGTCGGAGAAAGTCTTCTAAGTAAAGGCTTTTCGGGGTTCCGTTCGCTTCGCTACCTTCATTCTCTGCAAATGCTGTCATTCTGAACCTGATTCAGAATCTGTTAATATAAAAACCAAAGCATTGCTTAAAAAACAAACTTTAAATTTTGCAGAGAACGCTCCGCGCCCCTACAATCCGACTAGCGTTTTTTTACAAGAACGTGCGAGTTTTACTGAAGAACCGCCAGTTAATAAAATAGAAAGTAAAAACTTACTTTGTAACATTAAACTTAAAGAACAAAACATCTCCGTCTTGCACTACGTAATCTTTGCCTTCCTGCCGATATTTTCCAGCCGCTTTTATTTCTGCTTCCGAACCATACTTTTTCAAATCATCAACCGTGTATGCTTCTGCTTTAATAAAACCTTTTTCAAAATCCGTGTGAATTACGCCAGCCGCTTGTGGAGCTTTGTCTCCTGCGTGAATTGTCCATGCTCTACATTCATCTTCTCCGCCAGTAAAGAAAGTGCGCAATCCCATCAAATGGTAAACGTGCCTGCTCAAAACCGTAAGTCCGCTTTCTTGTAAGCCTACAGCATCCATAAATTCTTTGCGTTCAGTTTCATCAGAAATGTCGCTCAAATCCGCTTCAAATTTACCGCAAATCACAATAACTTCGCTTCTCTGTTCAGCGGCAATCTTTTTAACGGTTTCAACATATTCATTAGTTCCGTCAGCAATCGTGTCTTCGTCAATATTGCAAACAAAAACTTGAGGTTTTATCGTCAGCAAATGTAAATCATAAACTGCATCTTTTTCTTCATCAGACAAATCCGCCATACGAGCACATTTTCCGTCTTCAAGCAAAGGTTTTATTTTTTCAACTGCAGAAAAATACGGAGCCAGACGTTTTTCTTCATCCTTTCCCAGCGCCCGAATCTGCTTAGTAATTTTTTCCGCTCTTTTGTTAATCGTATCTAAATCCGCCTGTGCAAGTTCAAAATCAATGGTTAAAATATCACTTTCCGGATCAATACTCGCATCAGTTTTGGCATCTTCCCGAACGTGTTGAATATCAGGATTATCAAAGCATCTTACAACGTGAGCAATAACCGCAGTTTCACGAATATTCGCAAGAAATTGATTTCCCAAACCTTCGCCCTTAGACGCGCCCTTTATTAAACCTGCAATGTCCACAAAATCAACACTAGCAGGAATTTTCTTTTTAGGATTAAAAATGCTGGCCATAAAATCAAGACGTTCATCTGGCAAATCCACAACGCCCACATTCGGATCAATCGTACAAAACGGATAATTTTCTGCCGAAGCCGGAGATTTTGTTAAAGCACTAAAAATCGTAGACTTACCTACATTTGGAAGCCCAACAATTCCACAAGTAAGTTTCATATATTTTCCTTAAAATTTAAATTTTTCTCAAAAACTATAAAACTTTTGGCAAAAATAAACAATGTTACACGTTATTCTGAACGTAACTCAAGGATTTATATTTTTTATTTTGGAGCACACTTTTTTATTTAAGACTTAGCACGTCATTGCGAAAAGAGAATGCAACGAAGCAATCTTCTAACACTTGGATTTGCAAACCGCTAGTTTTCAGTTTTACAAATTTTTCTATATAAACTGTCCGCCCCCCCCCAAAAAAAAAAAACAATTCCCGCTGTATCCTTTCAAGTTCTAACTTCTCAAGTCTAAGCACTAACTTCTAATTGACTAATAATTAAAATCGGATAAAATAATTTCAAATGTTTCAAAGTAAAATTTTTGAGGCAAATTCATATTTTATTAGAGAGGGTTCTATAAAATGACATTCAAACAGTTAAGAGTTGCCGTTTATGCTGACGGTGCAGACAAGGATGCAATGATTGCGGAATACAAAAAAGGTTATGTTTCAGGTTTTACAACAAATCCTAGCCTTATGAAAAAAGCTGGCGTTACAGATTATGTAAGTTTTGCGAAAGAAGTTTGTGCTGCAATTCCAGATCTTCCTCTTTCTTTTGAAGTTTTTGGTGATGATTTTGAAACAATGGAAAAAGAAGCAAAGGTAATTGCTGCTCTTGGAAAAAATGTTTTTGTAAAAATTCCTATTATGCTTACAGATGGAACTTCAACTGCTCCTCTTATTAAAAAACTTTCTGATCAAGGAATTCAAATCAACGTTACTGCAATCTTTACAATCGCACAGGTTCGTGCTGCTGTAAACGCATTTAAGCCTGGTTCAAAAAATATTGTTTCAGTGTTTGCAGGTCGTCTTGCTGATTCTGGAATTGACCCTATTCCTGTAATGCGAAAAACTGCTAAAATTTGTAAAGCAAAACCTGGAACCATGAGTTTGTGGGCTTCTACTCGTGAAATTTTTAATATTGTTGAAGCAGATAGATGTAAATGTGATATTATTACAGTTCCGAATTCTGTTTTGGCAAAAATTCCTGGAATGGGAACAACTCCAATGGAAGGTTCAAAAAGCACTGTTCTTACATTTGCAAAAGATATTAAAGATTTAGGATTTTCTATTCTTAAATAAATTTTTAAACTTGTTCCGTCATTGCGAGATGAAGGTGTGGCAGTCTATGTATTGTACTTAAGGCTGCCCAAAAAGAATAAAAACCGCTGGTTTTTTGTACTTCGATAAACTCAGCAAGCGCTTGTCGAACCACGGTTGGTGAGCAAGGTCAAACCACTATTACCGCTACGTTCTAAACTTTTTAGACAGCCACATGCCATTAAGTAAAAAATCACCATTCACCAACAGAAACTTCTGGTTCATCAAGAATTGAATTATAAATTTCTGACGAATTTTCTGCTTCGTTATTCAAAAACAAATTTTCCTGATTTTCCTTTGCTAAGGCAATATTTTCTTCAAAATCAGCTTTTGACATTTTATAAATTGAATACGCTTTATAAAAAATATTTCCGTCTTTGTCTTTAAATTCAATCCAGGTTTCATATAATTTTTCAAGATTTTTCACTGGACTTACAAGTTCTGTTTGACCGGCTTCCTTTGCAATTTCTAAAAAAGCCATATTTTTTGCCTTTGAATTTGCGTTGTCTAAGGCAATTTCTTTTCCATCAGAAGTTTCGCTGGCATAAAAAATCAAATCATTTTTGTTTAATTTAAATTGTTTAATGGTTTGTTTTTTATTATTTTTTTCAAAAAGTTTTACTAACCAGGACGCTTGAGCCTTTTCTCTTAAATCTTTGCCTTTCCAGTCTGTAATCTGCTCTTTTTTACTTGCGGAAAATGCTGAAAACACAAAACACGTTAAAAGAATGAAAATAAATAAATTTTTTGGTTTTTTTCTTTAAAATTTTAAATACTATTGAC
>CAZDAY010000206.1:0-3566 GCA_964503435.1 uncultured Treponema sp. | reverse complement strand
TAATAAAATTATTTCCATTGAATCGCTTGAAAAAGATTATATGGCAGTTTATGACAAAAAACTTTTGTGGCGTGCGAATTTGTACTTGAATCAAAATGAATATAATTCTGAAAATACAAAACATGGTGTTGACTGGAATGATTTACACAAGTGGAATGTTCCTCCGAGCATGGATTGTGTAAAGAAATTTGATGATTTGTGGTGGTGGGATTCTTCCTGGGGATTTAATGAATGGAATAGAATTTATGACGGCACACAAAACGTTTCTAATATTTCAAATTTGAAAATTGGAAACGGAGGTCAAACTGTAGTTTTTCAAGAATTTACTCCGCATAGAACCGTAACTTCAAATACAGAATTGCCAACTCAGAAAAATAAAATAAATAGAACAGTTGCGTACAGTTATCCAATTTATAAATATGACATAGACGATTCAGAAGGCAACAAAGGAAGTATGGACAGTCCTTTTGATTTTTTATGGAAATTAAATCAGCAATATGAAAGTCGTAAGAAAAAATTTAGTGCTACTTGGACAACGAAAGAAAATCGCTGGAAAAACTATAAAAATTCTCAAAGTGGAAAAAATATAAGTCAAAGTTTTTTGCCAGGCTTGGGACTTTATTATTTTGATTATTGCGGTATAAACAAAAATACAAATACACATGCATGGCTTGAAAAAGATGTAGGAAAACTTGAACTTGAAAATAACTTTGAAGCGGGAACTGACTGCATTGGTTTTGCCCAGCGTTGTGCCTCTTATTCTGGAAATAATTACATTTGGAATGATTTGCCTAAGGGAATTATGGAAAACACAACAAATGATTATCAAGACGTATTAAAATTTTACGGAACAAAGCAACAATATAGAACTTATCCAAATAATTTAGCAGAAACAAAAGCACCATATTGTCTTTATGGTGGAAGACTTGAGTGTGCAGAAGATATTTTATATTTAGAATCTGCCGGCGATTTCAAAGACGCAAAATTTGAAGAAAGTGTGGAAGAAGAACTTGTGCAAAAATTACGTTGTATAGTTCCAGGAGATATTTTTGTAAAGGCTTCAACTGTTGAGTCTTATGAAAAATATGGTTTACGAAGTCACATTGCAATAGTTGCGTCTGTGCCAGAAAATTCAACAGAACTTTCTGCAAAGGAACTTATGGAAAAAATAACTTTAATAGAATCAACTTATGCTGCTTGGGCTCAAAGTGTAGTAAAAGTTTTTTCTTTGGCTGATTATTATAATAAAAAAAGTATTGAAAAGGTTGAATTATATGGTCATGAAGAACAATTTGGATTTAACTGTTATTGTTTTGCAGTTAGAAGATTATTAACTAAGTCTTAAACTTTACTTGTTAGCCTGTTTATTCGGAGCGTTATTATGAAAAAAAATATTTTAAGTTTTTTATTAAGTAGTTTTGTTTTTGTTTGTGCATATTCGCAAGATATTATAAAAGCAGAAAAAGAAGTGTTAGGAACTATTCCTGTGTATAACAGAAAAATTGATTATGATACTTCGACTCCAATGTTGATTTATTATTCTTATGATGAACAAATTGGATATTGTGGACCATCAATAGGAAAAGATGGAACTTTGTATATATTTACTATTTATGATAACGGTCATGATGGTGAGCAAGGATCAAATTCTGCTATAAAATTCAAGAATGGCAAATTTTCAGAATCTGTAATTCCTGATTTAGGCAATGCCTTTTCTATCTATAAAAAACACTACGATTCTGAAAATGGATATATTGGTGGAACTTTATGTTTGTCTGAAAAAAAAGGTGGAACTTATGGAGTCTGTCCTCCATTAGAAGAAATTATCAGAGAAGATTACAAAGAGATTAGAAGAAATTATTCTTATGAATCTTATAAATTTATTCCCACAAGTTTTGGCTCTTTAGTATATTCTGATGAAGATTATTGTATTATTAATGATTATTCAGGTAAGGATACTGATGAAGATAATGAAAAAGAAAAAAAGCCTTATTGGCGTGCCGTAGTTTTTGATGAAAATACAAAAGATAAACCTAAAATTATTACTGGTTCAGAATTAGAAGAATTTTTATCAAAAAGTCCAGACAGTGTGAATTTTCGCTATGAAAATGGAACTCTTTATTCAAATAAAAATAATTTACTTATGGATTACTATATGGAGGATTTATACGCTTGCACATTAGAGTCTGGTCATATTCTAATTTCTCAAGATGCGAGGGAATGGAAAGGAAGTGCTTATTTTGAAAAGAAATATGCAATAGTTTCTACTTTTGGAAATATTGAATGTTTTATTGAAATGCCTTGGTGTTTTGACAGTGAACATTATGCACCAAAAAAATATCATACAAGTTCTTCAGGAAATTATGGTGAAATTTATTGTCTTCTTCCTCCTCCTACAAGTAAAATTTATGAACATCGTCACGAATATGAACCGCCTCGTGAAGATGACGCAATTATAGAAGGAAATGTTGAACTCGCTGTAACAAGAACTCATCTTAAACATTTTGGCGTGCTAACCGACGATTTTGTTCATTTAAGACGAGACGCAACTAGAAAAAGTGAAAGTTTAGGAAAGTACAACAAAGGAACTGGCTTTTATATTATTGATGTTGGCAAGAAAGTGGAAAATATTGGCGGTGATGTTGGAGTTTGGTATAAGGTAAGGCTTCATGACAAAACAGAAGGTTATTTTTTTGGAGCGTATTTAAAAAATTTGTATGACGGACCTGGAAAAACAGAAAAACTTCCATGGAAAAATGTAAGGAAATTTTAAACGCTTAACCTTAATAAAAAGTTGAAAAGATTTATCAATAGAAACGCAGAAGTCAATAGAAACGCAGAAGTCAATAGAAACGCAGAAGTCAATTTGTCGTGCTTACGAGATTGTTTTGGTACGTTGTGTCTCGCAATGATGTTTTCGCCCACGAATTACCATTGTGCCTACAAACCGTTCTAGTCTTACAGCCAAGATTGCCACGCTATCGACATCCGCACTATTGTAAAACCGCAAATTTTTCACTAATATTTTTAGTAAAAAGCGGTTAATCCGCAAAATCAGAAAATATAAAGAGGTTTTAAATGGCACGTACACATTACATTGCAGGCAACTGGAAAATGAATACAAACAAAGAAGAAGCAGTTGCTTTGGCAAAAGATTTAGTTAGTCAGTTAAAAGGTAAAACAAACAAATTTATGATTGGCGTTCCTTTCGTTTATCTTGATGCGGTTAGCCAGGTTGTAAAAGGTTCAAATATCATTTTGGCTGCTCAAGATTGCGCTGCAACAGCAAACGGCGCTCACACTGGCGAAGTTTCAACAGCAATGTTAAAAGATATTGGCTGCCAGTCAGTTATTCTGGGACATTCAGAAAGACGGCACGAAATTGGCGAATCAGATGAATTGATTAACAAAAAAGTTCGACGTGCTTTAAATGACGGACTTGAAGTTGTTCTTTGTATTGGTGAACTTTTGAGCGAAAGAGAAGCAGGCGAGGCTGAACAGGTTTGTGCTTTCCAGCTTTCTGCTGATTTGGCTGGCGTTACAGAAGCACAGATGAAAAACGTAAC
>CAZDAY010000205.1:0-3599 GCA_964503435.1 uncultured Treponema sp. | reverse complement strand
CACAGGAACTTGGTTTAAAAGTAATTTGTGCAAGTGGAAAAAATATTCAAAACATTCGTTCAATTCTTGATGATAAAAATGATTATATTGGCAGTACAATTAAGGATTAAAACTTGACTAGAAAAATTTTTCATAAAACTTTTAATTTACTTTTGCTAAGTTTCACTTTGTTATTTGCGGGAATTTTTCTTTCTTGTGTTTCAACATCAAGTCAATCTGTTCAAAACAAAACTGAAATTTCTCGCAATTTAACTGACAAAGCAACAAAAAATTCTAAACAATTATATAATTTTTTTATGTCAAACAATCCAAATGCCAACAAAAAATTGGTGAAAAAACTTGCAAAACTTTATATTTCAGAATGTGCAACAGAAAATATTAACAGCGACTGTGCCTTTGTTCAAATGTGCCACGAAACTGGTTTTCTAAAATTTGGAAATTTAGTTACGCCAGAAATGCATAATTATTGTGGTTTAGGTGCAATAGATGCACAAAATCCTGGACTTTCTTTTGCAAACGAAAAACTTGGAGTTAGAGCACATATTCAACATTTGCACGCTTATGCAACTAAAGAAGATGTTCATCTTGTAAATGAATGTATTGATTCTCGTTACAAATACGTTTCACCTCGCGGAAAATCTCCAGACATTTTTGGACTTTCAAAAACTTGGGCTGCGGATGAAAATTACGGCAACAAACTCGACAATTTACTTACAAGACTTGAAAATTATTAATTAAATCAAACGGCGACATTGCAAAATTGCACTGAACTTTTTGTGAAGCAAAACTATGTGCTAAACTTGCAGTTATTGTCGCTTGAATACAATTATAATTTTGAGCCAACAAAGCACCAATCATTCCGCTTAAAACATCTCCGCTGCCCGCCTTTGCCAAAGAAACACTTCCATAAGGATTTACAAAAATTTTTACTTTGCCACAAGAATTTTCTGCAATCACAACTGACGAAGCTTTTAATAACAAAACTGCATTTTTATATTTTTCGCAAAATTTTTTTACAAGTTCCAGCGAATTTTCAAGAACATATTTTACGCTAAAATCTCCAAATCCACAGTTTTTTAAAAGAACAGCAAATTCTTTTGGATGAGGTGTAAGAACAACACATTCTTTTTGCTGAAGAAATAAATCAATTTCAGAAGAATAAAAACTGTCTGCATCCAAAACGCAAGGAAGATTTTTATTTTTTAAAAGCCAATCAAAATATTTTTTGCAGGCATTTTCTTCAGTTCCTAATCCCATTCCCACAACAACAGAATTTGTATTTGCAGGAAATTCTTTTGTACACATAAGTTCATAAGGATTATTGATTTCTTCGCCAGATTTTGAAACTAAACTTACGAGCCCCGCACCAAATTTTAAAGCCGCAGTTCCAGCAATTACAGCCGCACCTTTTTTTTCTCCAAGAGAAATTGCTAAATGTCCAAAATTTCCTTTGTTTACATTTTGTTTTTTTCTGAAAGGAAGTTTCATGTCTGTTTTTTCAAGCAAATAAGAATCTGTACAATTTAAATTTTCAAAATTTTCCTGACTGATTCCCAAATTTGCAAGAACAATTTTTCCGACACAATCTTTTGCATTACTTGTAAAAAGACAATATTTTAATGCGCCCATTGTTACTGTTAAATCAGCATTAAAAACAATTTCGTTTACATTTCCAAAATTATCTAAGCCAGTTGGAACATCGCAAGCAATTCGTTTTACATCTTCAAGATTATTTATTTCGTTTATTGCAGCAGAAATTTCTTCTGGCAGTTTTCCATGAAATCCTGTTCCAAAAATACAATCAACAACAAGTTTTAAATCAATACTTTTTTCTTCAATAAAATCATCAAGTTCATAAATATTTATAATATTTACACCGATTTTTTGTGCTCTTTCTGACTGAAGTTTTCCAATTTGAGTTTTACATTCCCCAAAAGCACAAACTGTAACCGAATATTTTTCACAAATCAAATGTCTCGCCAAAGCATAGCCGTCTGCGCCATTATTTCCTGGTCCACACAAAATTAAAATGCTTGGTCTGTAAAGCGAAAGTAAATTTGCGTTTTCCAGTTCGCAAAGGCAATTTTTTTCCAATGCCAGAACTGCGTTTTCCATCATAATTTCTTCGGAAAGAAGATATTTTTCTCTTGCCGTTTTATCCATTTCTCTGGTATCAAAATATAAATTTTTCATTTTCCCCTCTGAATAAAAGTGAATTAAATTGGTTCGACAGGCGGATACTGAGCAACGTCGAAGTATGGTTCGACTGGCTCACCAACCGTCGGCGCTGCTAAATAACAAACTATCGTTAGTTAGTATTATAAATTTTCTGAATTTTATTAACTCCAAAATAAATTATCATTAAAAGCATATTTTTTTAACTAACAACCATTCGTTATTTATCAAGTTTTTCAAGTTTATATAAATCATAAAATCAATAATTTAAATAAAAATTATTATCTGGCAATTTTTGTCCAACAGAATCAGGATTTACAGACAAAAACATATTAAGCAAAATTTCCGTTTCCTTACGAACGTTAGTTATATTTTTATAAGTAAAGGCTGAATTTTCTATTGAAGCGGAAAGAATTTTTTGTTCATAAGGCAGCAAACTTCTTCGTTTAACAAAAAGACTCGCTTTTATAGGATTTTTTAAAACCCAAGTTTGTGCATTTTCAAAAAGTTTTAAAACACGTTTTACAAGCTTTTTATTTTTTTTAACAAAATCAGAATTTACAACAATTACGTACATTGGAAAATTTTCTGAAATTTCAGTTAAATTATAATACTCATCGCTTAATTTTATTGATTTTTGAATTTCAGAATTTAAATTTATAAAATTAGAAATTTCTGGTTCGCAAAGTAAAGCGTAATCAAATTCACCTTGGGGCAAAGAATAATTTAAATTAACCTGCGTTTCCTGATTTCCAATTTCAATTTGATTTTTATGCAAAAGATATTTTATTAACAAATCCGCATAGGAATTTTCTTCCTGAACATAAATCTTTTTTCCAGCCAAATCAGAAAGCTGATTAAGATTTTTGTCTTTCGTAAGAACATAAAAATTTTCATTTTGCAAAACCGCTGCAATTTTTATATTTTCAAATTCATTGTAAATTTTTGCAGCAAAATTTAATGGCAAAACTGCAAAATCAATTTCGTTTTCCAAAAGACTTTTTTCAACTTCTGTATCAGAAGAAAATATTTCGTAATTTAGTTGAATTTTTTTTGACAAAGTTCTATTTGATTCCATTATAAAAGAGAGCGGAACTGAAGAAGAATTTTTTGTAACTGCAATTCTTATATCCAGAATAGAATTTGCTTTTTTTTCTGCATT
Source organism: uncultured Treponema sp. (assembly GCA_964503435.1). GTDB lineage: Bacteria > Spirochaetota > Spirochaetia > Treponematales > Treponemataceae > Treponema_D. The sequence continues at coordinate 262 of CAZDAY010000205.1, read as the reverse complement.
TTCAAGTTCTTTTTCTAACTTTGAAATTCGTTTAGATTTTTTTTTATCTTCTGTTTTTGAATTAACTTTTGTGTTTAAAATTCGTGAATTATTATTTTGCAAATTTGAATTTTCTAAATCAAAAGTATTTGTTTGAGAATTTAAATCAGAAAATTCTTGCATATTTTTTTTAGTTTTAGAACAAGCAGTAAAGTTCAAAATTCCGCAAATCAAAATCAGCAAAAATAAAATATTAAATTTCTTCATAAAAACATTATATTAC
>CAZDAY010000204.1:0-3610 GCA_964503435.1 uncultured Treponema sp. | reverse complement strand
CTTTAACCCAATAAGTCTTTCCAAGATTTGTAATAAACATAAGATGATCATGTGTTGAAGCAACAAACATTTGATTTATAAAATCTTCTTCAACAAGTTTTGCAGACATAGAACCTTTTCCGCCTCTTCCCTGACTCTTATATTGGCTTGCAGGAACTCGTTTTATGTAACCAAGTTTTGATACAAGAATAACCATGTCTTCTTCTTTTATCATATCTTCGACATTTATATTTTCAACTTCACTGGAAACAATATCAGTTCTTCTATCATCACCATAACGAGCAGCAAGATCATTTGTTTCAGTTTTAATAAGTTGTAAAATTTTTTCGTGATGCTCAAGTAAATCTTTACAATATGCAATAAATTTCTGCAACTCAGCCATTTCTGTTTTTAATTCATCAATACGCAAATGAGTAAGTCTTTTAAGTTGCATATCAACAATGGCTTGAGACTGAACATCATCAAAATTAAATTCTTTTATTAAATTAGCTTTTGCTTCTTGTTCATCACGGCTACCACGGATTATTCTGATTACTTTATCAATATTATCAACAGCAATAATCAGAGCTTCCAAAATATGTGCCCGAGCAAGAGCTTTTGCAAGTTCAAATTTAGTTCGTCTTGTAATAACTTCATCTCTATGATCAACAAAATTTTGAATTAACTGTTTTAAAGTTAAAATTTGAGGATGAAGTTTATAACCATCAGATTTATCAGGAACAAGAGCAAGATTTATTACACCAAAATTTGACTGAAGTTCTGTTTTTGAAAAAAGTTGATTTAATACAATTTTTGTTACTGCACCACGCTTTAATTCAATAACAATGCGCATTCCAAATCTATCAGAAGATTCATCATTAGCATCAGCAATTCCATCAATAACTTTATCTCGAACAAGTTCTTTTATTTTTTTGATGATATTTGTTGTGTTTACTCCATAAGGAACTTCTGTAAAAACAATAGATTCTTTTCCATTTTTTGCAGTTTCTATTGTGAATTTTGAACGGATTACAATTTTTCCGCGTCCAGTAAAATAGGCTTTTTTTATACCTTCAGTTCCATAAATAATTCCGCCTGTAGGAAAATCAGGACCTTTTATGTAATTCATTAACTCTTCAATAGAAATTTCTGGGTTATCAATATAAGCAGAAATAGCAGCAGCAACTTCCCGAAGATTGTGAGTTGGCATATTTGACGCCATTCCAACGGCAATTCCTGTTGTGCCATTACAAAGTAAAAATGGAAATTTTGCAGGAAGAACGGAAGGTTCCTTTGTTGATTCATCAAAGTTTGGAATCATATCAACTGTATCTTTGTCGATATCCAAAACCATTTCTTCTGCCATTTTTGACATTTTCGCTTCTGTATAACGATATGCTGCAGCTGGATCTCCTGCTTGCGTACCAAAATTTCCCTTTGGAGTAATCATAGTATAACGCTGAGCAAAATCTTGACCTAAACGAACAAGTGCGTCATAAACCGAAGCATCTCCGTGCGGATGATAATGTCCAAGAACTTCACCTACTATTGTTGCACATTTTCGCGTAGTTCCGCTGTTTGCAAGATGAAGAGTATGCATTGCATAAATAATTCTTCGGTGAACAGGTTTTAATCCGTCACGAACATCAGGCAAAGCTCTTTGAACAATAACTGACATTGAATAATCAATATACGCTTGTTTAACTTCATCTTCTATTGGAATTTGAATTAAAGAACCACCTTCTTTTGTAATTATTTCATCCATTTCTATTTCCTATATTTTATTTTAAAAATCCAAATTTGCAGAAGCGGCATTTTCCTCAATAAACTTTCGACGAGGTTCTACTTCTTCACCCATACAAACGCTAAAAATTCTATCAGCAGCAACTGCATCTGGAATAGTAACAACTTTCATTTTTCGGCGAGCAGGATCCATTGTTGTAGCCCAAAGTTCATCACCATCCATTTCACCTAAACCTTTATATCGCTGAACAGTTGCCTTTGATGCTTGTTCACCAAGTTTTGTTAGTTCAGCACGACGCTCTTCATCTGTATAAACATAAGTCATTTTTTTACCAAGTTTAATTCCGTAAAGAGGAGGCATTGCAAGATAAACATAACCTTTTTCTATAAGTTCAGGCATATATCTGAAGAAAAATGTTAAAAGTAAAGTTCTAATATGACTTCCATCAACATCGGCATCAGCCATTATAATTATTTTATGATATCTCAACTTGTCGATATTAAAATCTTTTCCAAATCCAGTTCCTAAAGATGCAATAACAGGATTTAATTTATCATTATCACGAACTTTTTCAGGACGCACTTTTTCAACGTTAAGCATTTTTCCCCACAAAGGAAGAATTGCTTGATGTTTAGGATCCCTACCCTTCTTTGCAGAACCGCCCGCAGAATCACCTTCGACGATGTAAACTTCACAAGAAGCAGGATCATGTTTTTCAGAACAATCAGCAAGTTTTGCAGGCATTCCAAAACCATCAGTTGTCATTTTTTTTCGCATATTATCTTTTGCTTTTCTTGCAGCAATACGCGCAGCCGCTTCACCAACAGATTTTTCAAGAATTATGTCTACAATTTGAGGATTTTGTTCACAAAAAAGCGTAAATTTTTCTTTTACAAGTTGATCTACATAACCGCGAACTTCGCTGTTTCCAAGTTTTGTTTTTGTCTGACCTTCAAACTGAGGTTCAGGAACTTTTATAGAAAGAACAGCTGTCAATCCAGAACGAACATCATCGCCTGTAAGTTTTTCTTCAAGTTTTTTTGAGAGTTTTTCACGTTTCTCTAATTCTTTGTTTAAAACAACAGTAAGCGCCGTTTTAAAACCTTCAAGATGGGTTCCGCCTTCTCTTGTATTTATATCGTTTACATAAGAATGTATTGATTCTGTATAGCCGTCATTCCATTGCATCGAAACTTCAATTTGTACATCATTTTCTTCGCCGCTAATATAAATCGGTTCAGATGGAAAAACTTGTTTGCCTTCATTTAAGTAAGAAGTGTAATGTTTAATGCCACCTTCAAAAAAATATTCAATTTCCTTTTGTTTTTCCAGACGTTCATCTTTAAAAATGATTTTTATTCCAGGATTTAAAAAAGCAAGTTCCCGAAGTCTGTTTGATAAAACATCAAAATTATAAGTTGTAGTTTCTTTAAAAATTGTTGGATCAGCCTTCCATCTGATAATAGTTCCATGCCTATCAGAAGGTTCTATAATTTCAACTTTCGTCTTTGCTGAACCTGTTTCATATTTTTGCTGATAATGATTTCCATCGCGATAAACATCAGCAGTCATCCAAGTAGAAAGAGCATTTACACAAGAAACACCAACCCCGTGTAAACCTCCAGAAACCTTATATGTAGATTTGTCAAATTTTCCGCCAGCGTGAAGTCTTGTTAAAACCAATTCCAAAGCACTAACTTTTTCTGTAGGGTGCATTGCAACCGGAATTCCTCGACCATTATCTTCAACACGACAAATATCATCTTTTTCCAAAGCAACAATAATCTTATCGCAATAATGAGCCATAGCTTCATCAATACTATTGTCAACAACTTCATAAACAAGATGATGTAAACCATTTGGTCCTGTAGAACCAATATACATTCC
>CAZDAY010000203.1:0-3621 GCA_964503435.1 uncultured Treponema sp. | reverse complement strand
GGTACGACAACGAAAACTCTTATACTTCACAGATGGTTAGAACAATCAAATACTTTAGCGAAAACTGCTAATTTAAATATTTTTTAGCAATTTTTTGCAAATAAGAAGACGTTTCGTTTTTACACGGAGCGTCTTTTTTGTTTTAGTGTTGTATTGCACAAAATTTTCTGGTAGCACAAAAGTTTTCGTCGCAAACAGAAGATTAAAACTTAAGTATACGCATTTTTTTACTGACAGTTTTGCAGAAAAACTGGACTGTTCTAACATCAAAATTGCGGTTTAAAACAAAACGGTCAGTCGTGGTTCGACAGGCGGATACTGAGCAACGCCGAAGTACACCAATCATGGTTCGACAGGCTCACCAATCACAAAAATCTTCAAAAATAAAAAACAAAACTGCAACTTTTTTGAAAAATTTCCGTCTAATCTTGTGAAACTTTAATGTGAATCTACTGGAGAAAATTATGAACGAAAAAAAGGAAATTCCAATTTTTTTTGCAACAAATGACAATTACGTTCCTTGCTTGAGCGTTGCTTTGGCTTCTATGCTGAAAAATGCTTCAAAGGATTTTAAATATTCAATTTACGTTTTAACAACTGGTTTAAAATCTGAAAATCAGGAAAAGTTAAATTCTATTTTGCAAGAAAATGCTTCGTTGAATTTTGTGAACGTTTCTGAGCAGCTTGAAAAAATGAATGGCATGCTTTTTATGCGTGATTATTATTCACGGGAAACTTATTACCGATTTTTTATTGCGCGACTTTTTCCGCAGTACGACAAGGTTTTATATTTGGATTGTGATATTGCAATTAATGGCGACATCAGCGAACTTTATAATCTTGAACTTGGAGAAAATCTTCTGGGTGCCGCAAGCGATGATGTAATACCCGGTATTCCAGCCTTTGTTGATTATGTTGAAAAGGCACTTGGCGTTAATCGTTTTAAATATTTTAATGCAGGAATTCTTGTAATTAACACAAAACTATTCCGCGAAGAAAATATTGAAGGACAGTTTGTTGATTTGCTTAAAAAAATTTCATTTACTGTTGCCCAAGATCAGGATTATTTAAATGTCATTTGCCAGAATCGTATAAAATATTTTGATAATGAATGGAACAAGGGCGCTTTTAAAACTCCAGAATTTGAAAATAAATTGCCTAAACTTGTTCACTACAAAATGAATTGGAAACCATGGCATTTTTATCAGGTTGACTGGAAAGATGAATTCTGGGATTACGCGCAACTCACTCCGTTTTATTATGAATTAAAAGATCAGCTTTTAGATTACACTGATGAACAGCGAAATGCGGATCTTGCTGCCGGAGAAAAACTTATAGCACTTTGCTTGACAGAAGTTGTAAATCCAAACAATTATATGTGTATGAAAACTATGGAAAATGCCAGTCGAAAAGTTCACAATGTGTTTACTTCTATTGCTGATGGTTTTGTGAAATTTATAAAAGCAGTCGGACAAATTGGTTCGCATTTAATTTATGGCCGTTAAATCAGTTCAAGCTTCTTCTTCAAAACTTGAAGTTCTGCAAAAGATTGATGAATATGAAAAGTTGGGCTGGTTTTCAAAAGATATTTTTGATGATCCGCCTACAATTCCTCTAAAGCCAGGTCAAGTTGATTATACTGGAAAAAAAATTACTACGCGTCTTTCTATGAAAATTGCAAATTTTTTTGCGAGACGTTACATCAACAAGCAGTTAAAGCTTAAAACTTTAATTATTAAAGATGTTCGCGGTTTGCAGGAAAATTTTATTCCGCTGGAAAATCAGGGCGCAATTATTACATGCAATCATTTTTCTGAATTTGATAATTTTGCGGTTTACAAAGCTTTGGAAAATCACATTCATCACAATGAACTTTACAAAGTTATTCGCGAAGGAAATTTTACGAGCATGCAGGGACTTTACGGTTATTTTTTCCGGCATTGCAACACGCTTCCGTTAAGTTCAAATTTTTCTGTAATGAAAGAATTTATGAGCGCTGTGAATGAACTTTTGCATCGTGGTGAAAAAATTCTGGTTTACGCGGAGCAGGGAATGTGGTGGAATTACAAAAAGCCACGTCCGGTTACGTCTGGGGCGTTTAAATTTGCTGTTCAAAATAATGTTCCTGTTATTCCGATTTTTATTACAATGACAGATTCTGATTTTACTGATAAAGACGGATTTCCTGTTCAAGAATATACGCTTCACATTTTAAAAGCGATTTTCCCTGATTCATCTTTAAGTGAAAAAGAAAATGTAAAAATGATGATGGAAAAAAATAACTTAGCATGGAAAAATGTTTACGAAGAATTTTATAAAAAACCTTTGACATATTTGCAGTAAATCGTAAAAAACTGTCATCCTGAACTGCTTTTCAGGATCTGTAATGTAAAAAAATTTAACGCTTAGCAAAAACCGCCACTTAAAACGGAGAAACTTATGGCATTTTATTTAATTTCAATTATCGGAATGGACGCTCTTATTTGCGTTTTAAATCTTCTGTTTAACAAATTCAATCTTTCTTCTATATATATAATTCTTGCGAGTGTTTTTGGGGCACTTGGAGTAATTTTGATTGACGCGATTGTTGCACTTTTTGTACGCAGAGTTTTGCCGGAAAAATACTTTACTTACAAAAATCAAAAATTCTGCGCTTCAAAAAAAGAATGTAAATTTTACGAAAAAATCGGAATTAAAAACTGGAAAGATAAGGTTGTAGAACTTGGAATGTTTACAAATTTTAGTAAAAAATCTGTGGCAAATCCGGAAAGTAAAGAATATGTTGAACGTTTTATTTTAGAATGTAATTATGGTTCTGAAATTCACATTTTATCAGTTTTTATTGGATACGCTTTAATTTTCTTTTATCCGCTAAAATACGCACTTTGTTTTGCTCTTCCAATTGCAACAGTAAATGCTTTTTTAAATTTGCTCCCATTTATGATTTTAAGATACAATGTTGAACGTTTAAGCCGTTTGAGAAATATCCTCGAAAAAAAAGAAAATCGAAGTAACTTGTCATCATGAACGCTTGGTGAGCCAATTCGAACCATGTTTGCAAGATTTGTTTCTAAGAAAGTGTAAGTTAGTAAATAAAAAACTTTCCTGTTAATCAGAAAATTTTTCTAAAATCTTCTGCGCCTTTGAACTGCAAACAAAACTGAAATCTAAATTTTTTCCATTTGATTTTGCTGAACACAAAATTGTTCTTGAATTTTCTGAATTTAAAAAACTAAAAAATGATTTCTTAGCACATTTTACATTAAAATTTTCCAAATCCGAAAGACATAAAATTTGCGTGCTCTGTTCTTCCTTGTCTTTTTTGCGAATTATAAGCCCGGCAATCGTTGTGTCTCTTTTTGGCACATAAAAATATTTTTTGTTTTCAGTAAAAATAATCAAGCCCCATAAATTATATCCGTTTGGTTTTAAATTCAATAAATCAAGAATATTTTTGCTGGCTCTAAGTTCGGCTAGTTCCATGCTTAAAACTTTTTCATTCATCTGCTTTTCAAAATTTTCATAAAATAATTTCTGTTCTTTGTTCATATTTTTATTTTAGTCGAGCAAGTTTTTTTTGACAAGTTTTAGATTTTTTTTTCATTTATAAAAATCGGCACA
>CAZDAY010000202.1:0-3625 GCA_964503435.1 uncultured Treponema sp. | reverse complement strand
TCCATAAAATATTTAAAAATTATAAGGGCATTTTATGCTATAATCAACTTATGTCTTTAAACTGCAATGAAATAAATCAAATTATTAGCGAAACAGATTTTACGGGCGCTTTTATTCAAGAAATTACACAAACTGGTTTTGACACTTTAGGCTTAAAAATCATCAGCAAGGGAAAACTTTACAATCTTTTAATCTGCACTTCACCAAAATCTTGCAGAATAAATCTTACGCAAAATAAATTTACAAAAAATGCCAAACCTTTGCGTTTTAATGAATTTTTAAAATCGCATATTCAGGGAATGAGAATTAACGAATTTAGGCAAATCGGACTGGACAGAATTATTAAAATGGATGTTTCAACCTGGCAGGAAAAATTTTTTATTTACATAAGACTTTGGTCAGGCGCAGCGAATGTTATTGTAACTCAAACTGACGGTAAAATTTTGGATTGTATGTTTCGGCGCCCAAAGCGAGGAGAACTTAGCGGAGGATTTTTTATTCCCGAAGAAAAAATTTTAACTGAAGAAGAAATTCAAGAATCTTTGAAAAAATTTCCTGTTCGAAATTTTTCTGACACGGATTTTTCTGGATTTTCTAAATTTTATGAACGAAATTCTGTGCGGACTTCTGAACAAAATCTTGAACAAAATCAAGAAGAAAATTCTGAAAACAACAGCGGACTTAATCTTGAGCAAAATCACAAAAAATTTGAAAACTTAAGTTTTAACGAAAAAATTGATTTTTATTATTCTGAGCACGCAGAAACCTTGTCGCGAGAAAGTTTACTTTATCAGGCAGAAAAATGGTTCAATGTAAAACATAGCAAAATGCAGGCGGCTTTAGAAAATCTTTTGAAAAAACAGGAAGATTTTAAAAACGCAAATCAATTAAAACATACCGGTGATTTAATTTTAAGTTTTGCGCATCAAATAAACGGTTCAAGTTTAGATTGCACTGATTATGAATCTGGGAAAAAAATGCACATTAAAATAAATCCAAATTTAAATGCTCAGGAAAATGCGGCACTTTACTACGAGCAATACAAAAAATCTTTAAGCGGAATGAAAAGTCTTGAGCATGACATTGAACTTTCTAAAAGGGCGATTGAAAATCTGGAGCAGGAATACAAATCTTTGCTTTCGCAGAAAAATGTTTTAAAACTTGAACAGATGTTGCGGCGCGATACAAGTCCCACCCAGAAAAATGTAAAAAATTATCCGGGTTTGCATTACGAAATTGACGGCTGGACAATTTTAGTTGGAAGAAATGCCAGTGAAAATGATGAACTTTTACGTCACAATGTTAAAGGAAACGATATGTGGCTTCATACCCGAGATTATGCTGGCGGATATGTTTTTATAAAAGCGAAAAATGGCAAAACTTTTCCTTTGGAAATTTTAATTTATGCTGGAAATCTGGCGGTTTATCATTCTAAGGCGCGAAAAAACGGACAAGCGGATCTTTATTACACGCAGGTAAAATATCTTAAGCGCGCAAAAAACGGTCCAAAAGGTTTAGTTTTGCCAAGTCACGAAAAAAATCTTTTGGTTAAAATTGACAGCAAAATCTTAAATAAATTCGACGAACTCGAAGCAGAAAATCGCCTATAAATCTAAAACTTAACTTGTTATTGCTAGGCTTTCTTGCATTAAAGCCTAGCCCAGATCGTAGTGGTGCGTAGCATTAGCACAAAGTGCTAACGAAGCGAAAGCGTAGCCACGAAGAGCTGGAGTGCTTATAAAAAATTTGCTCCAAAAAATAATCAAAAAAACAACTGTTTGCATAGAATTTGTGGATTTTATATAATAATTTAATGAAAATCAGCGATATATTTAAATCAAAAAAAGTAACTTTGAGTTTTGAAATTTTTCCGCCAAAAAAACAGGCAAATTTTAATAACGTTGTGCAAACTGCAGTTTCGCTTAGCAAGTTAAAACCGGATTTTATGAGCATTACTTACGGGGCTGGAGGAACAACCCGTGAAAACACTATAGAAATTGCAGAAAAAATTGTTCAGTCAGGGACGGCCGCTCTTTCGCATTTAACTTGCGTTGGAAATTCGCCAGAAAGTCTGCAAAAAGACATTGCAAAAATGAAGGAAGCAAAAATTGAAAACGTTCTTGCATTACGTGGCGACATTCCACAAGGTCAAACTATTGAAAATTCAACTGTTCCAGAATTGCGCCATGCAAATCAGCTTGTAACAATTTTAAAGCAGGAGGGATTTTGCGTGGGCGGTGCGTGTTATCCTGAAGGACATCCAGAAAGTGCAAATCGAGCAGAAGATATTGAAAATTTAAAATATAAAGTTGATGCTGGAGTTGATTTTTTAACCACACAAATGTTTTTTGACAACAATATGCTTTATTCTTATCTTTACAGATTGCAGTCGAAAGGAATTCACGTTCCGGTTTTTGCAGGAATTATGCCAATCACAAACAGCAATCAGGTTGAAAAAATGGTTAAGCTTTCGTCAGCATATATTCCAGAAAGGCTTTTAAGTATTTGCGATAAATTTGAAAATTCACCGGAAGCTATGCGGCAAGCAGGAATTTCTTACGCTACTGAGCAGATTATTGATTTAATTTCAAACGGAATACAGGGAATTCACATTTACGCAATGAACAAAGTTGATGTTGTAAATGATATTGTAAAAAACATTGATAAAATAATCGAAGCAACAAATAAATAAAATGCAGAAAAATAAATTAAATTTCAGAGAATTTCTTACCCAAAAATCAAAAACAGATGAAGCAATTATTTTTGATGGCGGAATAGGCACTATGATTCAAAAAGAAGGAATTGTAGGCTATCAGATTCCAGAAGATTTAAATTTCTATCACCCTGAAATTATAAAAAAAATTCATACGCAATATCTTGAAGCTGGATGCAATGTTCTAACCGCGAACAGTTTTGGTGCAAATCCTTTAAAATTAAAATCTGAAAACACAAGATGGTCGGCACAAGAATATATCCGAGAATCAATAAAATTACAAAAAGAAGCAATTTCTGAATTTGAAAAAAAACATCAATCTGATGACTTTGCAAAAATAAATCATTTTGTAAGCTGGGATTCAGGGCAGATTGGTAGACTTATGGAACCAATGGGACCTTTGACTTTTGACGAAGCGTACAATTCTTACAAGGAAGCGGCACTTTGCGCAGAAAAAGAAGGTGCGGATTTAGCAATTCTGGAAACCATGAGCGATCTTTATGAAGTTAAGGCGGCGGTTCTTGCAATTCAGGAAAACACTTCGCTTCCAGTTGCTGCAACTATGACTTTTCAGCAAAATTTGCGCACTTTAACCGGCGCTGATGTTTTAACCTGCATCACTTATCTTGAAAGTTTGCATGTGGATATTTTAGGTTTTAATTGTGGCGGTTCGCTTGAAGAAGATGCTAAGTTAGCACAGGAATTTTTGTCTTATGCGCACATTCCGGTTTTGATTCAGCCAAATGCCGGTTTGCCAGAACATGTTAATGGAAAAGATGTTTTTAAAGTCGAAGCAGAAGAATTTGCAAATTTTCAAGTTATAAATTATGTAAATGGTGCAAAACTTTTGGGAGGATGTTGCGGAACAAATCATTCGAATATAATAAAAATGGATCAAGAAGTAAAAAAACT
>CAZDAY010000201.1:0-3642 GCA_964503435.1 uncultured Treponema sp. | reverse complement strand
TTTTTTTTACTCCGACATTCCTTGTCATACTTAATGTTTTATAATTATTTTGAAATTAAAGAGTTTCAGGAGGATAAAATATGAACAAATTTATTTTAGGTCTTGTTTCTGGTATGACACTCTATGCTGGCGGAAAAGTTCTTTCAAAGGTTGCAGATAAAAATCCTAAGATGAAAGTCGTTAAGGACAAAATCACAAAAACTGGACAAGAATTTGCGGAAAACATAAAGGATGTTGCTCATTCTGTTGTGGACGCATGCCGTTCTGAAGATTTAGCAGTGGAAGAAACGTAAGTTTTGAAAAGCACTTGTCTTTGTGAAAAATTATGACAAGTGCATTAGAATTTAAAAATCAAAGGGAAAAAATATTATGATAGGAAAAATTTTTGCCGTTGGGGCAGCGGTTTTAGGAACTGCACTTGTTATTTATGTAAACAATGAGATTCGGAAAGAATATAATGCCTGTGTTGATGAAAACGATAGAATGAAAGATTTTATCCAAAATCATGATTTTTATGAAAAGGCATCTGCAAAAGCGGATGTAAAATCTTCATTGCATAAAGAAAATTGCGATTTTGGAAATTATACAGTCTACACTGACGAAAAAACAGGCTTTAAGCTTTTTGAATATATAAGAAAATGTAATTAGAATTTCCTGTTAAATAAAACAAAATTCGAAAAGTACTTATATAAATTTGCACGCGACCAGCCAAGTTGTTATGCAATAGTTGTCAGCGTTATTTCCGAATAAGGATTTTCACCAAACACAGAATCAGCTGCAGTTTTAATTTCATTCATACGGAATTCTTTTTGTTCATTGTTACGAGCACGAATAAAGTTTTCCATATTTTAAAAGTAGTTGATATCATAAAAAAAACAATAAGCGACACAGTGTAAATAATTTGATGAATTTTTCATAGCAGGAGTGTGAAAAGATTTATTATTTTGTGCTTAGTTTAATACAAATAATAACGAATAGAAGTTTCTGCAATTTCTTTCATTATATTAAACATTTCTTCTACAGACCAACGCTCTTCGCGGAAAAACATTGAAACTGGAGCAAATGAATTAACATCAGAACTTCCGTCACGTTTAAAAATGTAAATTTTATTTAAATCGTAAAATTCATTCATCATTACGACTTTTGAACGAACTGTTCCTGTTTCTTCTGTATTTAAAGCAAAATCACAACCCCAGCCAAAGCATACAAAAGGTGTAATTTCTTCATAATTCATCATTGCTCTAATTCCAATTAAATTTTTTCCAAGCCTTTCAATCGCATTTCCTGTTGCTTGTTTTGACTTTCCTTCTGCAACACGTTCTTTATTTGTTCCTTGTCGTTTTATTTCAGCAATAACTAAAGGAAATTTTTCGCTTGTTTTTTTATTCAATAAATATAAAATTCCACCGTCAGGAATTATTGTTCTATCTGCAAATTCATAATTAAATTCCTTTCGAACTCGTTTTCGTTTTATAAAATCCATCATGTATTTTACTTCAATGTCGTGCCGAAAATCCAAAACATAATCATCCTTAAAAAAATTTTGAAATTCAGCTTTTGTCGTTAAATAATCAACAACTTTATACATTGCTCTATAAACATCTTTATCATCTTCTTTCGATTTTAAGTTCTTAGGTTTATGCTGTTCAGTACGTTCTCTTAAACTGTCATGCTGTGCCATTTTACTTCTCCAAAACAAATAAATATTCAGAAACATGAATGTCGCGTTCACGCAAATTTCTACTTCCACGAAAAGTATTGTATTTAATTTCTACAGTTTTTACTTTTCCGTATTTCTTAAGCATTGTTTTCATTTCGCTAAATGTTATAAATCCTTCAGAATTGTAAGAAATGATTGCAAATTTTGTATCTAAATTCGAAATAATTTCTTCCATCGCCTTTAAAGCCAATTTTGGTTTATTAAAGACTGAACGATTCCAATCTTGTGTGATTCCACTTATTTTGCTGATTTTCACATCAAGTTGATTTTTTAAAATCAAATTCAACATAAAATAATTTGAACCATAAGGATGTTGATTGTAAGGCGGATCAAGATAAGCAACGTCAAGATTTTTTAATTCTTTTGAAATTTCTACTGCATCTTTTTGAAAAATTTGTAAATCGCTTTCAAAATTACTAAAAATAGGTTCTTTCAAATCAATCTTTCCAAAAATTCGTGGAAGAGCATTTTTTCCACTTGCACCAAAACAACCAATTCCTGTATTTTTGTCCTTATAAAAACCTTTAAAAACTCCGCTTGTGTTTACGTGAATTGACGATTCTGTTATCAAAGGTGCTAAAAAGTATTTTTTAAGATTTTCTTCCAAAACAAAATCATCAATTAATTTTCTGTAAGTATCGATTAAAATTGCATTTTCGTGTGTATAAAAAGCTCGTTCTCCTTTTTGAATATTTTCATTATTTTTTGGAGCATAATTTTCTGCGATTATTCCAGAGATTTTTTTATTTTCGCAAGATTTTATAATTTCTTCCCGAATTTCATTACATTTTTTTTGTGGATATTCACTTTTGTTAGAAAGATAGCAGGAATTTATTACGCAAGAATAATTCTCTAAATCGTTTGCAATAAGAAGCGAAGAATGACTTTTTAACATTCGAGAAACAATTCCAGATCCAGAAAAAATATCTGCACAAATCATCTTTTTTTTATTCAATTTTTGCGAGATTTCTTGAACTTCTTGTTCGATTTTTCCAATTAAAGAACGTTTATTTCCAAGATAAGTTATTATTTGCGTTGTTAAAAATTGAGGATTTTCGTTTTCTTCATTTGAGAAAGTGGGATTTGTTTTATTTTTCATATTTTTATTTGTCTTTAGCGCATAAAATTAAGATTATTTTTATATAATAACACGCTGAAAGCAAATTGTAAAATCATTTTATTTGCTTTTAGCATATATTTATGGATTTAAGAAGCGTTTTTATTGCTAATATCAAAAAATACAGAAAAGAACAAAATTTATCGCAGATGGGTCTTGCAGAAAAAGTTGGAACTTCTACAAGTTATCTTGGTGAAATTGAAATTGGCAAAAAATTTCCTTCTGTCGAAATGATTCAAAAAATTGCGGATGCTTTGAATATTCCGCCATTTAAACTTTTTATGACTGATTTAGATGTTTACAAAAAATGTCTTTCAAAAGAAGAATCAGAAAAACTTTTACAAAATATTTCAAAAACACTAAGAGAATTTACAGATTTAAACACCCAGTCCAATAAATTTTAAATAATCTTCTTCGGAAAGTGGCTTAGTAAAATAATAACCTTGTATAAAAGTTGCACCTTTTTTTTCAAGATATTTAAATTGTTCTTCAGTTTTAACGCCTTCAACAACAATTCGCTTGCCAAGTTGCAAAACCATGTTCAGCATATTATCCAAAATGATTTTTGCGAATTCTCTGTTCGGATTATTTTTATCAAAAACAGGCCAAAGTAAACTTTTGTCAATTTTAATCAATTCGTAATCAACATTTATAATCTGGCTCAAATTTGAATAACTTGTTCTAAAATTATCCATCGAAAAAGTACAGCCAATTTTTTTTTAGTCGTCCATATTTTTGTGAAGCATATAACCCGACCTGCAAAATGCGTTAGGGATAGCCCGACCTGTCTGACGTTAGGCAGACA
>CAZDAY010000200.1:0-3660 GCA_964503435.1 uncultured Treponema sp. | reverse complement strand
GTGTAGGCATCTTCTGTTGGAGCCACGCTCGATAATGACATGAATGTTAAGAAAAATGCTTTTATTGCATAAATATTTACAAAATGACATAATTATTCGATTTTAAATTTTTACAGGAGAAAATATGACGACTTTACAAGGTGCTTACACAGCGATGATTACTCCAATGCTTTCTGGCGGAGAAATTGATTATGAAGGGTGGAAGAAAAATATAAAATATCAACTTGAAGAAGGAATTGACGGACTTTTGGCTTTGGGCACAAGCGGCGAAACTCCAACTTTAGATGAAGATGAAGAAGCCCGCCTTTTAGATATTTTGTTTCCTATGGTAAAAGAATTTAATCAAAAAAATAATAAATCTGTAAAAATTATGGTTGGCGCTGGTTCAAATAATACTCGCGATGCAGTTCGATATTGCGTTCGTGCAAAAGAATATGGTGCGGATTTTGCTTTGGTTGTAACTCCTTACTATAATAAACCTAGTGATGAAGGAATTTTCAGGCATTTTCAGGAAGTTTCTAAGGTTGGCATTCCGATTGTTGTTTACAATATTCAAGGCCGGACGGGAAAAAATATTTCTGTTCCTTTGTTAAAGCGGATTTGTGAACTTCCAAATATTGCTGGTGTTAAAGAGGCGAGTGGAAATATAAATCAGATGATGGAAGTTATTGAAAAAATTAAATTACTTAAACCTGATTTTTCTGTTATGAGCGGAGATGACGGTTTGACTCTTCCTTTGATGGCCGCTGGTGGCGATGGAGTTATTTCTGTTGTGACTAATATGATTCCTGCTTTAATGAGTGAACTTGTGCATAAATGTATGAATGCGGATTTTGCTGGTGCTCGCGAAATTCATTACAGATTGCAGCCGTTTTTCAGAGCCGCTTTTGTTGATGGAAATCCTACTTGTATAAAATATGCGATGAACTTAAAAGGGCTTTCTGCTGGCGATGTTAGGCTTCCGCTTGCTGAACCGACTGACGCTGCAAAAGAAATTATTAAGGATGCTATTAAAACTTGTAATCTTTAAAGTAATGACGGTAAATTTCGTATATGCTAAGTGATAGCAGATTCTGAATCAATACTTTGACAGGCTCTTCAATCGGTTCAGAATGACATGATAAAAAAAATTGGAGTGTAAATTAAATGGAAAAAATTGCTGTTGGTGTTTTGGGCGCAACTGGAATGGTTGGTCAGCGTTATATAAAACTTTTGGAAAATCATCCATGGTTCAAAGTGACTTATGTTGCTGCTTCTCCTAGAAGTGCCGGTCGGCTTTACAAAGATGTTGTTGCAAGCAAATGGCTTATTGGCGAAGAAATTCCTGATGATGTTGCAAATCTTACAATTCAGGATGCAAATGATGCGAAACTTGCGCTTGGAAAGTGTAAGTTTTGTTTTTCTGCTTTGGAAATGGGAAAGGACGAAATTAAAGCGCTAGAAGAATCTTATGCGGCTTTGGGAATTCCTGTTGTTTCAAATGCGAGTGCAAACCGCTGGACTTCTGATGTTCCAATGTTAATTCCTGAAATTAATGCTTCTCACCTTGAAATTTTAAAAGAGCAGCAGAAGCATCATGGTTGGAATAAAGGATTTATTGTTGTAAAACCAAATTGTTCTCTGCAAACTTACATGATGCCGCTTCACGCTCTTATTCAGGCAGGGTATCCTGTAAAAAGAATGATTGTTACAACTTTGCAGGCAACAAGTGGAGCGGGGTATCCGGGAGTTCCTTCTTTTGACATGATTGACAATATTGTGCCTTACATTGGCGGTGAAGAAGAAAAAACTGAAAAGGAATGTCTTAAAATTTTAGGTAAAGTTTCTGGCGATAAAATTGAAAACGCTGCTTATCCAGTTGTAAGTTCAACTTGCACTAGAGTTCCTGTTATTGACGGACACACTGCCTGCGTTTCTTTGGAATTTGATTTGCCAGAAGACAAAAAGCCTTCGCTCGAAGAAATTGAAAAAGTCTGGACTTCTTATAATTCTTTGCCGCAAGAATTAAATCTTCCTTCAGCACCTGTTCATCCAATAGTTGTGCGACACGAAGAAAATCGTCCTCAACCACGCCGCGATCGTGAAACTGAAAAAGGCATGGCTTGCGTTATTGGTCGTTTGCGTCCTTGTAATGTTTTTGATGTTAAGTTTGTTGCTTTAAGTCATAATACAAAACGTGGTGCGGCTTTAGGCGGAATTTTGAACGCTGAACTTTTAAAAGCAAAAGGATTTTTTGATAATTTATAGTTTGCTGATGATAAGCAAAGTTTAAAACAAAACGGGCAAAATTTTCTTGTTAGAAAATTTTGCCCGTTTTGTTTTTTTTGGTTTTAGATGAAAAGTCAGTTTAGAAAACCTAGCCCCGATTGTAGTACCGCTCGAAGAGCGTTCTTGCGTTAGCAAGAATGGAACGAAAGTGGAAGTACGTAAAGCGGGTTAGCACATTGGATGTGCTCCAAGAAAATTTAATAATACAAAAAACGTTCATTTTGTTGCTGGGAAAAATAGTCCTGAACTTTTTGTTTGCTTTCTTCGAGGCTGTGATAATTTTGCATTTGCGTTTTAAAATAGTGGCCAAACTGAAATTGCTCGCAGTAAAGTTCGAAAAAGCGCTGAATTCTGGTTTTATAAAATTCTTCCGGCTGATATTTTTGCAAATTGTCAATAAAATTTAAGGCACATTCTTGTCGGTCGATTTTGTGAAGTTTTTTTGCGCCACTTTCATTTTGATTTTTTGAATTTTGTGGATTTTCCAAATATTCCGATTCTAAATTTTCCAGTTCATATTTGATTTGATTAAAAATCCACGGTTTTTGCGCGGCGGCTCTGGAAATCATTAGACCTGAAACGTCTGGGCAAAGATTTAGAACTTTTTTTGCAGAATTTGTATCTTTTATGTTTCCGTTTGCATAAATTTGTATTTGAGTTTTGTGATTTTTATAACGCTCGCAAAGTTTTTTTAAGAATTCGTATTTTGGTTCAAGGCGATATTTTTCTTTTAGAGTTCGCGGATGAAGTGTGATAAGCTCAACGCCTTCTTGAATGAGCATGTCTGTAAAGTTGAAAAATGATTTTTCTGTAAAATTTTCATCTCCGAGCCGGCATTTTACGCTTAACCTTAAATGTGTTCCCGTTTTATTTTCGTAATCTTGAAGTGATTTTTTTGTTAAAGTGATTGCGTTTTGTGTGATTTTTAAATCTTTTAGCATCCAGGAAATTCCTGCGCCTGTTTTGTAAATTTGTGGAGCACAACACGCCATGTTTATATCAATTCCGATTCCGCCTTTTTGTGCAAGTAAAGCGGCTGCCTGTGAAAGTTTTTCGCCATCATTTGATGTTAACTGCCAGACCATTTTTTGAGGGGCAACTTCATTCATAAGATAATATTTTTCAAAAGGTCCCATTGTAAGCAGGGAAGAGGCGTTTATCATTTCGGTGAAATATTCATCACAGGCACCAAAGTTTTCTATGCAATGTCGGAATGCTTCGTGACTTAGGGTTGCCATTGGACCACAAATAAGTTTCATAATTTTTTTTTACCAGCAGTTTTTTTGTTGAGTTTTAGACTTTGATTTGGCGCTAGAGCCAGCCAAATGTTCCCCGCGCAGTTTTTCTGGCACTAGAGCCAGCCAAGTGTTTCCGCGCGTGAGTTTTCTGGCG
>CAZDAY010000199.1:0-3697 GCA_964503435.1 uncultured Treponema sp. | reverse complement strand
CTATTAAAGATAGTTATGATTTAATCCGCAAAGTTGTATCATCTGGTAAGTCAGTTCTTTTTGTTGGTACAAAAAAACAAGCACAACAGGCAATCGCAAAAGAAGCAGAACGTTGTGGAATGTTTTATGTAAACAGCAGATGGCTTGGTGGTACTCTCACAAATTTCACAACAATCAAAAATTCTCTTCTCCGTCTTAAGAAAATTGAAAAGATGGAAGTTGACGGAACCTTTGATAAACTTACTAAAAAAGAAGTTTCAAATTTCCTCAAAGAAAAAGAAAAACTCACTAAAAACTACGGTGGAATCAAAGATATGAAAGAACTTCCAGGTGCAGTTTTTATCATTGATACACATAAAGAACAAATTGCTGTTGCAGAAGCTCGCCGTATGGGAATTCCTATTGTTGCTGTAGTTGACACAAATTGTAATCCAGAAGGTATAGATTATCCAATTCCTGGTAATGATGATGCAATTCGTGCTATTACACTTTTCACATCAATTATTGCAAATGCAGTTCTTGAAGCTGATAATGAACAAGGTCTTAAAATTGTTGAAACTCTTAATGATGACGATGTGTCAACTGATGCTTCAACAAAAGAAGAAGATAAAGAAATTGTTGATTATTCTAGCTACACTCCTACAGAAGAAAAAGAAGAAGATATTGAAGCTGACAGGAGAGATGAACAGGATTTTATTGACGAGGACAAGATTTACAATAATTAATCTTACATTAAATAAAAAAAATTGGAGTTAATAATGGATATTACAGCCTCTATGGTAAAAACATTACGTGAACAGACTGGTGCTGGTATGATGGATTGTAAAAAAGCACTTGTTGACACTAATGGAAATTTTGATGAAGCAGTAAAATTACTAAAAGAAAAGGGTCTTGCCGCTGTTGCAAAACGTGCAGAAAGAGTTACTGCTGAAGGAAGAATTTTTATTCGTCAAAATTCAAATAAATTGGCAATCGTTGAACTTACTTGTGAAACTGATTTTGTTGCAAAAAATGAAGAATTTATTAAATGTGGTGAAAAAATTCTTGATTTGATTTTTGAAAAGGGATACACAAGTGTAGAAAAAGAACTTTCTGACGTTCTTCTTGATTTTGCTACAAGAACTCGTGAAAATATGTCTCTTTATAAGGTTCAAGTTATTGATGTTCCTGAAAATTCTTCTGTTGGTACATATATTCACTCAGATTTTAAAACTGCTGGCGTTGTAGTAATTAAAGGTTCTACAGATGACAAAGTAAAAGAATTTGCCCGTGATTGTTGTATGCACCTTGCAGCATTTACTCCAGCATACGTAAGTAAAGCAGAAGTTCCTCAGTCTTACATAGATGAACAAAAGGAAATTTTTGCTGCTCAAATGGATCAGGATGAAAAGGTTGCTTCTAAACCACAGAATGTAAAAGATGGAATTCTTCAAGGAAAAATCAATAAACATCTTGCAGAAATTTGTTTCTTGGATCAAATGTTTGTAAAAGATGACAAAAAATCAGTTTCTGCTAAACTTGATGAAATTTCAAAACTTGTTGGAGCAAAACTTGAATTTGCAAAGGTTCAACTTGTTCTTTTAGGAAAATAATTTTACAGAAAAACTATGGCGATTTGATTTTATTTTTTTTCAGATCGCCATTTATATTTTAAACTTAATTTGCTGACAAAAATATACAAATCAAATAAACTTTTATTTGTAAAGTCTGACTAGATGATATATTATGATTTTCATAGGAGGAAGTTATGTTAAGTGATAATGAAAGTCGCATGGAAAAAACTGTAAATTCTTTGAAAGAAGAATTTAGTACAATTCGTACCGGACGTGCAAATTCTGCAATTTTCGACAAAGTACGTGTTGATTATTATGGAACACCAACTCCACTGAATCAGGTTGGAACAATTTCTATTCCAGAAGCAAGAATGATTGTTATATCTCCGTTTGACAAATCATTGATTAGCGCAATCGAAAAGGCAATACAAAAAGCTGAACTTGGTTTAAATCCAAGTAATGATGGAAAAGTTATAAGAATTGCAATTCCTCCTCTAACTGCAGAGCGCAGAAAGGAACTTGTAAAGCAGGCAAAATCAACTGCTGAAAATTATAGAACAACAATTAGAAATATTCGCCGTGACGGAAATGATGATTTGAAAAAACAACAGAAAGCGGGTGAAATCACTGAAGATCAGTTAAAAACAGAAACAGATAAACTTCAAAAAATCACAGACAAATATATCGATGAAATCAATAAAATTTATGAAGTTAAAGAAAAAGAAATAATGGAATAAGTCTGTGTCGTATTCATTGGATAAAGCACACTTGCCATTTCATGTTGGTATAATTATGGACGGAAATGGCAGATGGGCAAAACTTAAAAACCAAAACAGAACTTTTGGTCACAGTGAAGGTTTAAAAAGAGCAAAAGAAATTACAAAATACGCTTCTGACCTTGGTTTAAAATTTTTAACTCTATATGTGTTTTCAACGGAAAATTGGAAACGAACGGAAAATGAAGTATCTTTTTTGATGAATCTTATTCACATTCATCTGACTCAAGAATTTAAATTTTATAAAGATAATCAAATCAGAGTAAAAATTGTCGGTTCTCGTGAAAATTTGCCAAAATTGATTCAAGAAGATATAGAAAAAGTTGAAAAGGAAACGAATCATTTTACAGGACTTACAATTTGTTTGGCAATAAATTATGGTGGAAGAAATTCTATTGTAAATTGTATAAAAAAAATTGTAAGTCAAACAAATTCTTCTAAAATTTCTGAAAATGATATAAATGAAAGTCTTGTAAGTGAATATATTGATTTTAAAGATTTTCCAAATGCAGATTTAATTATAAGAACTGGCGGAGAAAAACGTCTTAGCAATTTTTTAATGTGGCAATCAGCATATTCTGAATTTATTTTTTCTGACGTTTTATGGCCTGATTATAAAATAGATAATTTTGAAAAAGATTTAATTGAATTTCAAAACAGAACTAGAAAATTTGGAGCAGTATAACTATGAGCAAATTATTACAAAGAATATTGATTTTCGCATTAGGAATTCCATTTGTTATTTTTATTATTTGGCTACCCTTTTTTAATCATATTGCTGTGCATCTTTTAATTTGTATTTTTAGTTTCGCTGGTGCATTCGAACTTTATAATATGTTTGAAAAAAAATACAGTCTTCTGCCAAAAGGCTTTGTTCTAATTGCAACTGTAGCCATTCCACTTTCTGGAATGATTTATTCTTTAATCGAATATTTTTCTGGCGAAAAATTTTCAATAAATTCTGAAATTTACACTTACGCTTTAATTGCTGTAATTTTACTTAGCATGTTTGCAGAATTGATTAGCGCAAAAGATTTTAAAGAATCAAACAGCAGAATTTCTTTTTCAAGTTTTATAATTCTTTACTGCGGATATTTATTTTCTTTTATTGCAAGATTATCATTCTTTTGGGGCGAAAATTATAATTTTACAACTCCTTTAATTGCATGTTTTGTTTTGATGGTTTTTTTGTGCGATTCTTTGGCATGGTTTTTTGGAGTTCTTTTTGGAAAAAATAACCGCGGATTTATAAAAGCAAGCCCAAATAAAAGTATTGCAGGATTTTTTGGCGGTTTTTTGGGTTCTGTTTGTGGCGGAATAATTTCTTATTTTGTTTGGCCAAATGTGTACGAAGGTTCAATAGTAAAA
>CAZDAY010000198.1:0-3702 GCA_964503435.1 uncultured Treponema sp. | reverse complement strand
GCGCGTTATTATATTCTGCGGACTTCCTGGCTTTACGGCTGGTACGGAAAAAATTTTGTTTATACTATGGCAAAACTGATGTCTTCAAAAGAAAACATAAAAGTTGTTGCGGATCAAAAAGGAACGCCCACAAATTGTGAAACTTTAGCAAGGGTCATTTTGATGTTAATTCAAGCTGAACAAAGGCAGTCTTTAATTCCTTATGGAATTTTTAATGTTACTGATTTTGGCGAAACGACCTGGTTTGAATTTGCGCTTACAATTCAAAAGTTGCTAAAAAAATATGGGCGCTTAGATAAAAATTCAAATTGTATTGTAAATCCGTGTTCAAGTTCCGAATATCCAACAAAAGCAAAAAGACCAGCCTACAGTGTTTTAGATAAAACTAAAATTCAAAAGACTTTAAAAATCAAATTGCCTTCTTGGAAAAAATCTTTAGAAGAATTTATAAAATCAAAAAATTTTGAGGTTAAGTAAATGTCAAATCGAAAATTAAAAAATGTTCTTGTTACTGGCGGCTCTGGATTTATTGGTTCAAATTTTATTCATTATATGTTTGGAAAATCTACAAGTGGCGAGGCTGCGTTTGAAGATGCAAATTTTGATGGCAGAATTATAAATCTTGATTGTCTTACTTACGCTGGAAATGCAGAAAGTCTTTCTGATATTGAAAAAGAATTTGGCGGAAAGCGATATTTTTTTGAAAAAGTGAATATTTGTGAGCGCAAAGAAGTTGAGCGAATTTTTGAGCAATATGATATTGATACAGTTGTGAATTTTGCGGCAGAAAGTCATGTTGACCGTTCAATTCTGGGACCAGAAGCGTTTGTAAAAACAAATATTGAAGGCACCTATGTTTTGCTCGATGTTGCAAGAAAGTATTGGAATGTGAGCCTTGACAACTTGCGTAATGATGTTTTGTTTCATCACATTTCAACTGACGAAGTTTACGGTTCTCTTGGCGAAACTGGATATTTCACAGAAAACACGCCTTACGACCCTCGTTCTCCTTATTCAGCAAGCAAGGCTTCGAGCGACCATCTAGTTATGGCATATTTTCACACTTATGGTTTGCCAATTACGCTTTCAAATTGTACAAATAATTATGGTCCGTTCCAGTTTCCAGAAAAATTAATTCCGCTGATGATTTTGAACATTAAAACTCAAAAACCGCTTCCTGTTTACGGCAAAGGTGATAATATACGCGACTGGATTTATGTTGAAGATCACAATCGGGCAGTTTGGCAAATCTTAAAAAACGGAAAGTCTGGCGAAAAATATAATATTGGCGGCGAAAACGAATGGCAGAACATAAAACTTTTAAATAAACTGATTGAATTAACGGCGCTAGAATTAAAAATTCCAGAAGAGCAAATCAGAAACACAATCACTTATGTAAAAGACAGACCAGGCCACGACAAAAGGTATGCCATAGATTGTTCAAAAATCAAAAAAGAGCTTGGCTGGGAACGAAAAATGACCTTTGAACAAGGACTTTTATTAACAGTAAAATGGAATTTAAGCCACACGGATTGGATAAATCACATTCTTTCCGGCGAATACAAAAACTGGCTTGAAAAAAATTATTTTAAGCGATAAAAATACTGTCTGAACTGGTTGGTGAGCCTCGTCGAACCATGGTTGGTGTACTTCGACGTTGCTCAGCAACCGCCAGTCGAACCATCAGAATCTGTCAATAAAAAAATCTTGACTTAATTTGCAGAACAAAAAGTTTAAATAAATCAATATAAATCGAGGAAAAAGATGAAAAAAATTATCAGTGGAAAGGTCAGAGAAGTTTATGATCTTGAAGACGGAAGAATGATTATTGTTACAACAGACAGAATTTCTGCTTTTGATGTAATTTTGCCTACGCTGATTCCAGACAAGGGAAAGGTTTTAAACGCACTTTCAAATTTTTGGTTTGATTTAACAAAAGATATTGTAAAAAATCACATGATTTCTTCTGATTTAAAAGATATGCCTTGTGAATTTCAAAAGCCTGAATACGAAGGCCGCACAATTCTTGTAAAAAAATTAAAAATGATTCCTTACGAAGTGATTGTTCGCGGATATATGTTTGGTTCAATGTACGAAGCGTATAAAAAAGGCGAACAGTTTCTTGGGCACAAATTTGAAAAAGAATATCAGCAGGCAGAAAAACTTGATGAGCCAATCGTAACTCCTTCAACAAAGGCAACAGAAGGTCACGACATAAACGTTACTTTTGATTACATGAAAAATGATTTGGGTGAAGAACTTGCCACAAAAATTCAAAACGCAGCACTTGCAATTTATAAAAAATGCTATGAACATGCGTACAAAAATGGAATTATAATTGCTGACACAAAATTTGAATTTGGTTTGGACGAAAATGGCGATTTGGTTTTAGGCGATGAAGTTTTAACTCCAGATTCAAGCCGATTTTGGAATCTTGAAACATACAAGGTTGGCACAAGTCCCGCAAGCTACGACAAGCAATTTGTTCGTGACTGGTTAAAAGAAAATAATCTTGCTGGAAATGCAGAAATTAAATCTATTCCGCAGGAAATTGTAGAAAAAACAAGTGAACTTTACCGCGAATGTCAGAAACGAATTTGCGGAACTTGTTAAAACCAGGAGAACTTTATGAACAAAATTGCAAAAATTATAATCGAAGGCACAATCCAAAAAGAAAATGCTACTTATAATCAAAAGTGGCTTTTGGAAACTATAAAAAATTTAACTGAGCGAAAAGATTTTGCAGGAATTTTTTTGTACATAAATTCTCCCGGCGGCGGAGTTTATGAATCTGATGAAGTTTATGAAGCACTTTTAAAGTACAAGGAAAAAACTCAAAAAAAAGTTTACGCTTATCTTGCGGATGTTGCGGCGAGTGGCGGATATTACATTGCTTGCAGTGCCGATAAAATTATTGCAAACAGAAACTGTCTTACAGGTTCCATTGGCGTAATTGCAGCGCAGTTTTTAGATGTATCAAAATTACTGAAAAAATATGAAATTCGTGCGTCAGTTGTACATTCTGGAAAAAATAAGGTAATGGGAAATCCTCTTGAACCTTTTACGCAAGAACAGGTAAAAATAATGCAAAGCGTTTCTGATGAATGTTATGAGCAGTTTACAAAACTCGTGGCTAAAAGCAGAAATCTTGAACTTGAAGAAGTAAAATCTTTGGGGGACGGAAGAGTTTATACAGCGCGTCAGGCCTTAGAAAATGGTTTGATTGATGAAGTTTTAAGTTTTGATGATGCTGTAAAAAGTTTTTGTCGCGATGTTTTAAATGACGAAGAATCAGAACCAAACATAAAAGAATTTAAACCTAAGGAAAAGCGAAATTTCATGAAAATGTTAAAAGGTGCATCTTCGCAAATGGGAAAAATTGAAGAGTTCAACCAGATTTTGCAAGAACTTGGTTTAAAAACAAAAATTCCGTTTCCTGCATATTATTGTGAATTTTGTTCAAAAAACTGATTTTTTATTTTGGAGCAAATTCTCTAAGTAAAGGCTTTTCGGGGTTCCGGCTTTCGCCTGCATTCTCTGCAAAAACGCATTATTATCGCTTACTGAGCCTATAGAATATGGTTTCAGAAGCGGTCAATATAAAAACTAAACTGTTTGTCTGTAAAAATTCTGCGTTTTTGCAGAGAACGTGCTTTCGCACGCCCCTACAATCCGACTAGAATTCTATTTTTTACTGCAACC
>CAZDAY010000197.1:0-3706 GCA_964503435.1 uncultured Treponema sp. | reverse complement strand
CATTTATAACTGTTGAAATTACAAGAAACACAAAAGGCGTTTTAGAATAACCAACTGCCCTTAAAATTCCAGAAAGAAAATTGTATAAGAGCATAAAAGGAATTCCTAAAAATATTATAAAAAGGTAAGAAAATGCATCTGAAAAAATATCTTGCGGAGTGTTCATCCATGTCAAAATTGTAGAACATAAAAATGCACAAATTGTTGTAATTACAAGGGCAAAAGCACAAAGACTTATACTTCCTATAAAAATATATTGTCTCATGCTGTCTGTATCATTTGCACCAAAACGCTGAGCAATCGGAATAGAAAATCCAGTACAAATTCCTATACAAAATCCTAAAACTAAAAACTGAATTCCACCGGAACAGCCCACTCCAGCCAAAGCCTTTGCTCCTAAAAATTGACCTACAATGGCAGTGTCAACCATATTATAAGTTTGCTGAAATAAATTGCCCACAAGCAACGGTAAAGAAAAAATTAAAATGTGCTTTAGTGGACTCCCTTGAGTCATATTTTTTGTCATAATGATTTTACCTTAAATTAAGCGACTAACAGACAACTGCAAAACCGCAAAATCAGTGCGTTAAAAAAAATCAAATTTTCATATTCATAGCTGCACGAACTTCATCTAATGTATTAACTGCAATTTCACGGGCACGACTTACACCATCAAGAAGAACCTGCCGAATATAATCAGGACTTTTTTCAAGTTCAGCACGTTTTTGGCGTAAAGGACGTAATTTTTCGTTAAGCGCTAAAGTCAATTCATTTTTCAACTTGCCAGAACCACCTTCTCCAATTCTAGCAGCAATATTTTCAGGCAACTCACCGGTACAAAGCGAAATCAAACTTAAAAGATTAGCAACTTCTGGGCGATTTACAGGATCGTAAGTAATAAAACGCTCTGTGTCAGTTTTAGCTTTTTTAATAAGAGCAGCGGTTTCATCTTCAGTATTAGAAAGAAAAATCGCATTATTTCGACTTTTAGACATCTTCTGGTTTCCGTCAAGCCCCATAATATTCGGAGTTTTAGAAAGCAGTGCATTAGGAATAGGAAAAATCGGCTTAGAATTTTTGCAAAATTTTTTATTAAAACGTTTTGCAATCTTTTGAGTAAGTTCAATGTGAGGCAGTTGATCCTTACCGACAGGAACAAGATTTCCCTTACAAAACAAAATGTCGCAAGCCTGATGCACAGGATAAGTTAACATTCCTGCATTCACAACCGAAAGCTGACTTTTAGAAATTTCTTCTTTAACCGTCGGATTTCTTTCCAAATCAGAATTTGAAACAAGGGTTAAAAACGGAAGCATAAGCTGATTACATTCAGGAATATAAGAATGTGGATAAATAATTGTATTTTCTCCAGGTTCAATTCCAGAAGCCAGATAATCAATAACCAGTTGCTTTGTATTTTGGCTGATTTCATTAAACGCATCGTGATCAGTTAAAACCTGATAATCCGCAATCAAAATCATCGTCGGAATACCCATTTTTGAAAGTTTCACACGATTTTGCAAAGAACCAAAATAATGCCCAATATGAAGGCGTCCAGTCGGTCTGTCTCCAGTCAAAACTCTGTATTTACTTGGATTTTTAGATAAATCTTCTTCAATTTGCTTACTTTTTTCCACAGCACTAGCAAAACTTGCATTGTCTATTTCATTTTCCTGAGACATAAAAAACCTCTTTTACATAAAATTAAAAAACACAAACAGAATTTAGCACAAAAAAAATTAGTATTCAATAAAAGATTATTTTTTGTAAATTTTTGGAGCATACTTTATTTTCCCAGCGAAATTTATTCTGTACTAAAAGTCGCCCCAAACAAAACCCGCTTTCCGCGACTTTCGCTTTTCGCTTCGGTGCTACGCACTAAATCGCTACAATCGGGGCTAAGTCCTCTGTGAATATCAAATCCCAGCGAATATATTGCAAAAAGAATTTAAAGTTATAAAATTAACGCATTAAAAGGCATTTCGAAAAATATCAATTTTTTGACAAAATCGGAATTTTCCTAAAATTTAATCCAATTTAATTCCTAAAGAGAAAATTATGAGAAGTACAAAAGCAGTTATAAATTTGTCAAACTTAGCACATAACATAAAATCCATAAAAAAAATAATTTCAAAAGATTCAAAACTTTGTGTTGCTGTAAAAGCAGACGCTTATGGTCACGGAGCCGTTGAATGTGCAAAAACAATCCTTGAAAATGGAGGAGAAGCACTTGCTGTTGCCACAGTTGAAGAAGGAATTGAATTAAGAAACGCAGGAATTTCTTCTCCCATTTTAATGCTGAGCCTTTGTTCCCCAGAAGAAATTTCAAACGCCATAAAATACAATCTTATTCCATTCGTGTTTGATAAAGAATACATAGAACTTTTTGCAAAAGAAGCAGAAAAACTTGGAAAACAAAATTACAAAGTCTTTCTTGCAGTTGATACAGGAATGGGAAGAATTGGTTGTTTTGATTATGAAGCTGGAAAACTCGCAGAATATATAGAAAGTTTTAAAAGTTTAAACTTGGGTGGAATCAGTACTCATTTTGCCGTAAGTGATTGTCGCGATACAGAAAGTAAAAATTACACTCAGGAACAAATCAAAAAATTTAATTCAGCAGTAAAAAATATTGAAAGTTCAGGAATAAATCCAGGAATAAAAACTTGTGCAAACAGCGCAGCTGCCCTTTTTCTAAAAGAATCAAATTTTGATATGGTAAGAATTGGAATTATTGCTTACGGTTATTATCCAGGCGAGTTTACAAAAAAATATCTTAGCGAAAACGGAATAAATATTGATTTAAAACCTGTAATGACATTAGAAACAGAAGTTTGTGCAATCCGCGAAATCAAAAAAGGAATGAGCATAAGTTACGGAAGAACTTGGACTGCAAGCGAAGATACAAAAATTGCAGTTTTACCAATCGGGTATGCTGATGGACTTTTTCGAAAATACGGACAGTCTGGTTTAAAAGTTGCAATTAA
Source organism: uncultured Treponema sp. (assembly GCA_964503435.1). GTDB lineage: Bacteria > Spirochaetota > Spirochaetia > Treponematales > Treponemataceae > Treponema_D. The sequence continues at coordinate 719 of CAZDAY010000197.1, read as the reverse complement.
CGGAAAAGAATATAATGTCTGCGGAAGAATTTGTATGGATCAATGTATGGTTGATTTGGGAAATAATTCTGATGTAAAAAGATGGGACAAAGTAATTATTTTTGGAGACAAATCAAAAAATGCAATGCAAGACGCAGATGATATTGCAAATGCAAACAATACAATTTCTTATGAAGTTACAACTTGCATTACAAAACGTGTTGAACGTATTTTTTTACCTCGCTGATTAAATAAAAACTTCCAGTTACAAGAAGTGTCGCTTTGTTTAAATCAGCTTCTTTAAATGATTTTGCAATCGCTTCATTAAAATCTGGAATACAGGAAAACTCTATGCCTGCATTTTTTAGCGCTTCTTCAAGACGTGGCAAATCACTTTGCTTTATAAATCCTGGTTTTGTAATTATAATTTTATCAAATTGATTTTTAAAAGCACAAACAATATCTTCAGCATCTTTATCAGCAGCACAAGCAAAAAGTAAATGCCGCGTATTTTGTGATTTTGGAAAAAGTGCATTAAACGTTTCCATTGTGAAATTAACGCTGTTTAAAGTATGCGCTCCGTCTAAAACCAAAGTACTTAAGTTTTTAAAATCAGGTAGATTTTCAATAATTTCAAATCTGGCTGGTAAAAAAGCCTTGCTTAATCCCCTTTCAATTTCATCTTCTGTAATTTTTGGAATTGCTTTTTTTACAGCGAAACTTGCCAAAGCGGCATTTTC
>CAZDAY010000196.1:1643-3716 GCA_964503435.1 uncultured Treponema sp. | reverse complement strand
TCTTAAGGTTATGCTTGAAGATGAATTAAAAGATAAATTAAATCCTGAACAATACAGAGCAGTTACCACGCTTGAAGGTCCGATTTTAATTATTGCAGGTGCCGGAAGTGGAAAAACCCGCGTAATTACTTACAGAATTGCAAATATGCTTGAAAAGGGAATTTCTCAAAGTCAGATTTTAGCTTTAACTTTTACAAATAAGGCTGCGAAAGAAATGGAAGAACGCATAAAATCTCTGACTGGCAAAAAACTTAAAAATCTTACGGTTAGCACTTTTCACGCATTTGGAGTTAAAATCTTGCGTCAGGACATTGAAAAACTTGGGTTTAGGGAAAATTTCAGCATTTACGATGAAACTGACAGAAAATCACTTATTAAAGAAACTGGTTCGGAACTAAAATATACAAATTCTTCGCTGGATTTGTATTCTGTTGGGCAGCTTTTCAGCGATATAAAAACTGGCAGAAAAAACTGGTCGGTTGAAAATGAAATGTACAAAGAACTTTACGAAGCTTATCAAAGTGGGCTTAAACTTTATAATTCTGTGGATTTTGATGATTTGATTACGCTTCCAATTAAACTTTTTAAGGAAAATCCTGATGTTCTGGAAAAATATAAGGAACGCTACAAGTATATTATGGTTGATGAATTTCAGGACACTAGCCATCAGCAATATGAACTTATGAAACTTTTGGCAAATAAAAATGTTGCGATTGTTGGTGATGATGATCAGAGCATTTACAGCTGGCGTGGTGCGGATTTTAAAAATATTGAAAATTTTGAAAAAGATTTTCCTGATGTGCAGGAAATTAGGCTTGAACAGAATTATCGGTCTACTGGGACAATTCTTGCGGCGGCAAATGGCGTTATTAAAAATAATACAAACCGTAAGGACAAGGAACTTTGGAGCGGAAATGGAAGCGGCAAACCGATTGAAATTTTTATGCCGGAAAATGAAGCGGCCGAAGCAGATTTTATTGCTGAAAGAATTTTGGGGATTTGTGTTGAAGAAAAGCGAAAGTATGATGATTTTGGGGTTTTGATGCGGGCAAATACTCAAAGTCGCGCAATAGAAGAAGCATTTTTGGAAAACAATATTCCTTATACGATGAGTGGCGGTACAAGTTTTTTTGAACGTAAGGAAATTAAGGATATAATCAGTTATTTGCGTCTTATTTCAAATCACGATGATGATATAAATCTTTTGCGAATTATAAACACGCCTCGCAGAGGAATTGGCAGAACAACTATTCAAACCATAAGCGATGTTGCTAAACGAATGGATTATTCCTTGTGGGACGCAATGAAAGGGATTCTTGAATGTGATGAAAAAGAATGTCCGGTTAGCGAAGGTACGCGTGAAGATATTGGGAATTTTGTAAATTTGATTGAAAATTATAAATCAATGCTTAGCGGAAAAGGTCTTAGTAAAAAAGTTCGTACTATGGTCGAAGATATAAATTATTTTGATTATCTTATAGCCGACAATCCTAAAAGTGAAAAAGCGGCACGTTTTAAGATGATGAATATTGAAAGTCTTATAAAAAGTATGGAACAGTGGGAAAATAATCCGCAATATGATGACACAAGTCTTTACGCTTATTTAAATCGAATTACATTGCTTTCTCGTGATTTAGATGATGAAGATGCAAACAAGGGAAAGGTTAATTTGATGACTGTTCACGCAAGCAAGGGGCTGGAATTTCCTGTAGTTTTTATTGCAGGTGCGGAAGAAGGACTTATGCCTCACGCAAGAGCAGTTGAAGAAGGCGGCGACAAGGCAATTGAAGAAGAGCGTCGTCTTTTTTATGTTGCAGTTACAAGAGCTCAGCAGCGACTTTTTATTTCATCGTGCAAAACTCGGCGTAAAATGAATAATTCTCTTGAATGTGAACCAAGCCGATTTTTAGATGAAATTCCGTCGCATTTGGTTGAATATGCAGAAGAATCAAAGGAACTTAACGCACAAGACGCACATGAACTTTTACAAAATATGCTTAAAAACTTTGCAAAACCGCGTGTTCCTAAACTTTAGTTTGCTGTTTAAAGTATCTAAATAAACAACAAAATGCA
>CAZDAY010000196.1:0-1543 GCA_964503435.1 uncultured Treponema sp. | reverse complement strand
AAAAAAACGGAAAGTTTTCAAAATCAGAATTTTGTGCTAAAATCATATCAGAAAATTAGAATGTCAAACGGCTAAACTTAAAATAAAAAACTGGAGGAAAATTTTGATTAAATCAAGAAAAACATTTTTCGCGTGCACTTTCACACTTTTTGCGTTTATTTTTACATTCGGAACAATTTCCTGTACAAGCACAAAATCCACACAAATGGTTCAGCCAGAATATCCAGTTCCACCTCTTTTAACAGAACTTCCTGTAATTTCCTACGTTGATCCGGGAATTAAATATGAATTTGAAGGAATGTTGCTTCACAATTTTTTAGTGATGTTTGACGAAAGCGCAAGTGGCAAATATTCAACCCGACTTCTCGACGAGGGTTCAACTGCTCAAGTAAAAATTCGTTTTCCAGCAGGAACTTATGAATGTTTGGTCAGCGAAAAAGCCTACGACACAGAACACAGCGCATTTTATGTTTATCTTGATGAAATTCCTTACCGAATGTATCCAAGCACGCCTCCACTCGGAACCTGGGAATTAACAACAAGAACGCCTATTTATTTTTCTTTGGAAGAAGAAAGAACGATTCTTGTTACAGTTCAGGCAAATTCAGAAAAAAGAATTGGCGGAACCGGAATGAATTTAGATTACATTCAATTTGTAAGGCGCTAAATTTAAAATTCCAAAAAAAAATGCAAGTTAAATAAAATTTCTCTTTATGCCGATAATCATTTAAATGATAAATTTATCGCAAAAATTATCACAAAAAAAATCAAAATGAAAAAAAGCAATTTTAATTTTCTCACAAGTATTTTTTTTAAGTCAAAATTTATTTTCGCAAAGTGATAATTCCTATGAAAATACAAATTTTTTTCCTCCGCTGCTTTCAGGAATTTGGCAAAATGAAAGCCGTTATGTAATTTTAGACAGCAATTATGTTTCAAAAATAAGTCCTGACGGCGAAAATTTTATGGACGCAAAAATTCCACAAATCGTTTTAAGAACTTTTTACAGATATTACAACGACAGAGCCGCAGAAAGTCATTTGTACACGCAAGAAAATTCACGAGACGTAAATGCTGCCACACAAAAAAGTGCTGCCGAAGAAATTCAAATAAGTTTTGTTCCGCTAACTGACGCAGTTTATCCTAAAAATTATAATTTGCCGGTTCAAAAAGAAAACAACGAAATAATTTACGCAGAAGATTTGCCAAGTGGCGCATGGAATTTAAAAATAAAATATCCGAATGACAAAACAATTTATAACGTTCCAGTTTGTGTAATTGGCGACAAAATGTATTTAAATTTTGCAATTAAACTTAAAGATTCTGATTCTGAAAATTCATCAGTTTTATCAGAAAATCCGCAAAATAACTTTGAAAATTCAAGCGTTTTATCAGCAAATCAGCAAAATAATCAAGAAAATCCGCAAAATCAGCAAATTATTGAAAAAAATGTTTTAAACGGTTTTTGGCAAGATTATGGAATTGCAAACGGAATTTTAATTTGTCCGCCCACAAATAAAAGGGAACTTTTGTCGTATTATGT
>CAZDAY010000195.1:0-3717 GCA_964503435.1 uncultured Treponema sp. | reverse complement strand
CCATTTTTGCCTTATCATAATCTTCACAAACACCGAGCATTTCGAACTGAAAATCGCTTACTCCAGTTTTTGATGTAAATTTTGATTTTGCTTCATTTTCATCCGCAGCGTAAACTTCTATTTCTTTTACATCAGTTGATCCGCCATAAGTAAAATTATAAACATTCATAAATCCCCCAAAATTTTTTCGGTTTTAAGTTCAATCATTCTAAAAAAAAAGTATAAACAAAAAAGCAAGCAAAGTAAATCTAATAAATAATTATAGTTTCTGATTATTATTTATTGTGCTTAGAATAATATTTTGTGTAGGCTTTGAAAGTTGAATCAATAAGCGTATTAACATCAGAATATTTTGGTTCCCAGCCTAAAATTTCTTTGGCTTTTGCAGAACTCGCAGTCAACTGGGCAGGATCGCCAGCACGCCGGCCAACATATTCAGCATTTATATTTTTACCGGTAATTTTTCTGGTTGCATCGAGCATTTCTGTAACTGTAATTCCGTTGCCAGTTCCCAAGTTAAGCGTAAGCGATTCTTTTTTACTCGCAATGTATTCAAGTGCAAGAACATGTGCACTTGCCAAATCACTAACATGAATATAATCACGAATACAAGTTCCGTCGCGTGTAGAATAATCATTACCAAAAATTGAAATTTTTTCTCTTTTACCGCAAGCAACTTCCATCATTACAGGCAAAAGATTTGCAGGATTTTTTTCAAGACCAAACAAAACACCAGTTGGATCATAACCTGCCGCATTAAAATAACGAAGAGCCGCAAATTTTAAACCTTTAAGTTTATCGTACCATGCCATAAATTCTTCGATTTTAAGTTTTGTAAATCCATAATAATTTTCTGGATTTTTAGGATGATTTTCATCTATTGGCAAATATTGAGGTTCGCCAAAAACAGCCGCGCTCGAAGAAAAAACCATGTTCAAACAGTTATGTTCAACTGCGCTGTTTAAAATATTTATTGTTCCGTTGATATTGTTAAGCGAATATTTTTCTGGTTTTATCATACTTTCGCCAGCCGCTTTAAATGCCGCAAGATGAATAAAAGCATCAAATCCTAAAGCAAACGCCTTATCCAAATCTTCTTTATGCAAAATATCGCCGGCAATAAAATCATTTTCGTCAAAAAGATTTTGAATAAGTCCGCTCGAAAGATTATCAAAAACCGTTACCGAATGTCCTTTTTCCATCAACTCTTTTACAACATGACTTCCAATATAACCGGCCCCGCCAATCACTAAAACTTTCATTTTAAACCTCCAAGTGCCAACAAAAACTTTATGATAAAATTATATTGAATTTTTATGCAAATGTCAGTAAGAACTCAGCAGAGCATTTTTTTGTTTTTTTGGAGCAAATCCTCGAAGTAAAGGCTTTTCGCGGCTCCGTTTTCACTCCGGTGCCGCCATAATGTCGGCACTAAACCGCTACAATCCGACTAGCATTTTTTTATCACCCAAAATTCTTTTTATTCACGGTTCATTTTTGCAAAAGATTTTTTGTAAGCATCATTCATTGCGGTTTTAAAAAGTATTGGCGTAAGTTTTGAAATCTTTGTTATGTTTTTATTTCCGCCGCGTGCCTTCCATGCAAAATCAATTTGATTCCAGAGCCTTGCAATTCGCGGAATAAAACTAATTGTTAACGACAAAGTATCCGCAACCGGAGTTTTATCTTTTTTGCCAAGAAAATGTTCAATGGAAGAAAATGCCTGATTAAACTGCATTTGACTTGTAGTTCTGTAAAAAACTGAACAAATTTCAACAGAAAGCGCAAGATGAATACTCATTGAAAAAAAATTTTCATCTGGAGTCAAAACAAAAATAAGTTTTCCAAAAAAATTATTTTGTAAATTTTGAATTTGAAAGCTTTGAAAATCACCTTTAAACAAAAAAATAAAATTTGAAAAAAGACAAATCATATAAAGCATAAGCGAATAAAAAATAGACGGAAGATTATCTGTAAAAATTTCTTTAAAACTGAATTTTAAATAAAACAGCGAAAACAAAATTACGAAGAAAAAAATTAAAACTGCAAGCAGTGGATTTAAATAAAATGAAAAAACAGAAAGCAAAATCATTAACAGAAGTTTTAAAACCGGTTGCGTCTTATGCAAAAAACTTGAACCAGATTTGTATCTAAAAAAAATTGTTCCGTACATTTTAAATTCCTTTTTAAATTTTATCGTTCAATTTTTAGTTGAAAATTTAAACATAAAGTTTCGTCGCAAAATCGCAGCAAATTTTCTCAGTAAACTTTTCGCTTCAAAATCTACCGGAAATTTTCATCGCAAAATTTTCAAAGCCACACAAGATTTTCAAGAGAACTGTAAGACGAAAGTGGATTTTTAATTCCCCAGTTTTCCAAAGAAAGTTTTAAAGCCTGATTTGGATTTCCATCAAAAACTTTTTCACCCTTATACAAAACCACAAAATGATTTGCAAGTGCCAAACATTTTTCCAGTTCATGCGTTAAAAGTATGATTGTTTTTTTCTGAGATTTTAAATATTGCAAAAGAGAATTAACTTCTTTAACTCCAGGAAAATCCAGATTTGCGTAAGGTTCATCAAAAATTATTATGTCACGGTTCATTGCAAGAATTGAAGCCACTGCAAGTCTTCGCTTTTCTCCGCCAGAAAGAAAGTCGCAGGGAAAATCCGCCTTATCAAGCAGCGAAACTTTTTTTAAAGATTCTTCAACAATTTGTGAAATTTTATTTTTATCAAATTTTAAATTTCGCGGACCAACAGCAACGTCTTCGCGCGGAGTGTCGCCTAAAATTTGTAAACTTGAATCTTGAAAAACCAGCCCAACCTTAGATGATGTAAAAACTTCACCATCAGAAACTTCCATTAAATTCGCAATAATATTCATCAGAACACTTTTGCCGCTTCCGTTCGCACCGCAAATTACAGTAAAACTTTCTTTTTCAAGTTCAAGATTTATGTTTTGAAGTGCAAGGTTAAATTTATTTTTGCCAGAATCCAAAGGAAATAATTTGTAAACATTTTTTAGTTTAATCGCAAGTTCCATAATTTTTATTTTTGATTTGAATTATTTTCTTTAAGTTCATCAACTGCATCTTTTTCTGATTTTTTATTTTCCGAATTTGCAAACAAATACCTTGCTGCAATCGGACGCAAAACTGCACTTAAAGGAATTGCAATTATCATTTTTATAATGTCGCCTGGAATAAAAGGAATTAAAGTCCACATAAGAACTTGCTGCATTGAAAGACTTTCTGAAAGTCCGCCCTTTGATTGTATAAACCACCAAATTCCAAAAATATACTCAACAAGTAAACCTAAAAAATAGGCTAAAAAAATTTTTAAAATTTGGAAAAAAGTGATTTTCTTTTCTGACAATTTTGGACTTCCCAAAAGAAAACCTGCGATTATTGCACCAATCAAATACCCCCACAAAAAACCGCCACTAACACCAAGAAGATGAGCAATTCCGCCTTTCATTCCAGAAAAAACCGGGATTCCAATTATTCCTAAAACTAAAAAAATTGCGACAGAAGCGCCGCCATACCAGGTTCCTAAAACTGTTCCAGAAATTAGCGAAAAGGCATTTTGTAAAGTGACTGGAACTCCGCCCGGAAGTGGAATTGAAATAAAACATCCAGCACAAATTATTGCAGCAAAAACTGCCACAAAAGAAATTCTTAAAGTAAAATTTTGACTTTTTTTATTCATAAAATGC
>CAZDAY010000194.1:549-3725 GCA_964503435.1 uncultured Treponema sp. | reverse complement strand
GATGACGTAATTCCAAGTTTAACACTTCATCTTCACGACAAAACAGAAAAATCTGCAACAATTAAAGTTGAAAGCGACACAGAATCAGCAAAAGACGCAATTATAACTTTTATTGGAAAATATAATCAAACTTTGGCTGAAATGAACGTTTTAACTACAAACAAACCGGAAATTATAAGCGAACTTGATTATCTTTCAGATGACGAAAGAGAAACTTATACAGAAAAACTAGGAATGTTTCAGGGCGATTTTACATTAAGCAACGGAAAATCCGCTTTGCAAAGTATAAGTTCTGCAATTTACAGATTTTCTGATGATTCGCAAATTTCAATGTTAAACCAAATCGGAATAAGCACAAATGCACGGACTGGAACTTCTGGCTACAACGCATCTCAACTGCGCGGCTATCTTGAATGTGATGAAAAAAAACTTGATGAAGCTTTAAAAAATAATCTTACTGATGTAAAAAATCTTTTCGGTTATGATTCAGACGGAGATTTTATAATAGACAATGGACTTGCCTACCAAATGGATCAGCGGCTTACATCTTGGGTTCAATCTGGCGGAATAATTGCTTCAAAAACAAATGCTCTCGAAAGCAACATAAAACAAAGCAACGCAAAAATTGCAAGGCTGCAAACTCAATTAGATCAAAAGGAAGCGGAACTAAAATCAAAATATGCAAACATGGAAGGAACTTTAAATAGTTTGGAAAGCCAGCAAAATTCATTAAATAATTTTTCAAATCAAGGTTCAAGAAAATAATTCCGATAAACTAAGAGACAGTTTTAAAATTTTAAATTTAACCTGAATCAAATGGAGAACCTGATGGAAGTTTATATTAACAATCAGAAAATTGACATAAAACTCGAAAATGAAAAAACAGTTGGTGAAGTTTTAACAGCATTGCAAATTGAAGCTGAAAAAAATTCTGCGACAATTACAAAAATTTCTGTTGATGACAAAATTATTTCTGCAAACGAATTTGATGAAGAAGCAAAAAAAGAATTAACCGAAAACACAAAAATTTCTGTTCAAATGATTTCAACTTTTGATATTGATGATTCGCTTAAAAATATTTCTGAACTTCTTTTTAAAAGTGGAAAAAATTTAGTTGAAATTCCAGTTCTTTTGCAGACAAATAAAAATAAAGACGCTGACCTTTTTATAAAAAATTTTGCGGATTATTTTGATTCTTTTTGCCAGATTGTAAGTTTTACTGCACTTTTTCCTGAAAAATATTCAAAATTTTTAATTGGTGAAAATAATATAAATGAATTTTTTAAAGATTTTTCTCCAATCGTGAACGAACTTTATCAATCTTATGAATCAAAGGATTTTGTTACAGTTGGTGATTTATGCGAATACGAAATTTCTCCGCGACTTTTGCAAATTTCAAATTCTGTAAAAGAATTTTTAGAAAACACAAACTGATTTTTATATACGCGGATAACGCTGACAAACAGAAGAATTTTTCTTAACGTAGGAAATTGCGATGCTGAAATATTTTATTTGCAGTTTCTACGGAAAATTTAAGTGTAGAAACAACAAAATTTAAGATAAAATCAAGCAAGAAATTTGAGAACTTATTTATTTGTTGTTTTTTATTGATTTTTGGGTTAAAATTAAATTTATTATGAAGGTTTTGGAAATTAATTCAATTCAAAAAGAAGAAGGCTACATTTATTACATAAATAGATATACAGCCAACATTGTAATTGAAATTATGACGCGAAGAATTACATTTCCTATAAGTTTTTCAATCGAAGTAAATCCACTTGGAATTAAAACCATAGACTTAGAACCTCTCCCACGCGAAATTGACTATCCAATTATTCCGTTAAGCAAATCAATAAAAGAATATATTACACAAATGGACAAAGAAGGCAAACTTCCTTAATATAATCAATATGACTTTTTTAACAAAATCTTCAGAGCAAACCATTGAATTGGGGCGCAAAATCGGAAAACTTTTAAAACCTGGCGATGTTATTGCAATGTCTGGAACCTTGGCGGCAGGAAAAACTACAATCACAAAAGGAATTGCTGAAAGTCTGGGCGTAAAAGATAATGTAACAAGTCCCACCTTTTGTTTAATAAGCGAATACGAAGGCGAAAAAATGCCACTTTACCACATGGATGTTTACAGACTCGACGGTGAAGAAGATTTTTTGAATCTTGGTGTTGAAGAATTTCTGTATGGAAATGGAGTTTGTATAATCGAATGGAGTGAAAAAGTAAAAAATGCACTTCCAAAGAAAACCATTTATATGAATATTACGCCAAATCAGGATTCAAGTCGAACTATAAACATTGAAAATTGGAATAATGAAAAAATCGAATTCTAAACTTAAAAAATAATCATTAAAAATCAGCAGAAGATAAGGAAAATAAAATGAATGCATTAGCAGTTGACTGTTCAGTTTCAAAAATCATAATTGCGGCAAAAAAAGATTTTAATATGATAAAACTTACGCTTGATGTTGGAATTAAGCAGTCAGAAAAACTTTTGCCAGCCATTGATTATGTAATGAAGGAATTAAATCTTGAAGCAAAAGACCTTGATTACACAACATTGACTTTGGGACCGGGCAGTTTTACTGGTTTAAGATTAGGAATGAGCGCCTTAAAAGCAATAAATCTGGCTTATAACGTGCCTTGTTATGCAGTTCCGTCACTTGATGCTTACGCTTATCCTTACAAAACCGCCAGTGAAACTGTTTTATCAGTAATTGAATCTAAGGAAGACGAATTTTTTTACACATTTTATCTTCGTGGACAAAAACTAAAAGCAGAAGATGATAAAAGCATTGAAGACATTTTAAAAGAAATTGATCCAGAAAATTCTATTCTTGCTTGTGGACCTGGAGCAAAATCTTTTGTGGACAGAGCAAATGAAATAAGTCCTTTATATTCAATTCATTGCTTTTGTCCGGAAAATGATGCTTGCGAAAGTCTTTTTGAAATTGCAGAAATTATGATAAAAGAAAAAAAAGAACCGCTTAAAGATTATGACGGTCCTCTTTACGTAAGAAAAAGTGAAGCAGAAATTGTTTTAGAAAATAAAAAAAACTAATTATCTTCGCCTGTAAACAAAAGTTTTAATTGCAATTCACTTGAATGAGAAGCGGCTTTATTTTCATTTTGGATTGCATCAAAAACTTCCTGTCTAAAAA
>CAZDAY010000194.1:0-539 GCA_964503435.1 uncultured Treponema sp. | reverse complement strand
CATTTTTTGGCGCTTCAACTCCAATTTTTACTTGATCACCGCGAATTTCTATTATTGTAATAGAAATGTCTTCTCCGATTTTTATTTTTTGGTCAACTTTTCGAGAAAGAATAAGCATTATTTGCCCTCCTTTCTTTTTATTGCTTCGACAATATTTTGTTTTGTGGTCCACTTAGAATTATCAAGAATTGCCTGCATACACTGATGATTTTTTTTGTTGATTATAAGCGGCCCCTGGAAGTTTGCAGTTATTGGGCTGCCATCATTTGGAACTGTTACAATCGTCATCACCATAACATCAACTGGATCTTTTATTCCGATGCGTGATAATTCTTTATCATCAATATCCGCTTCATAATCTGGCGTAATTTCAAAAGGATCTATAAGTAAAAAAGCAAGATTTTTATCTTGAAGTGACTGCAACCAAATAAATGGAGGATATTCACTGTCAAGCAAGGCAAAATCTGTATATTCTTCAAATCCAAATAATCCCAGGGGAATTTTTATAATGCGCTCAGGTTCCACAGAAATATTTCCCA
>CAZDAY010000193.1:0-3727 GCA_964503435.1 uncultured Treponema sp. | reverse complement strand
CAAGTAAAGCACCAAAAATTTTTGTGATGATTTTTTTCATGAAAAAACCTTCTTCACAACAAGAATATAGGCAAAAAGCCTCACCGCAAATGCAGCGTTTTTTTTTGACCTTTATATGTAAAATTTGAATTTATAAACACTCAAATTTAAAAGTCAATTAAAAAATAAAATACATTTAAAAACAAAATTCAATATAAAAACAAGAAATTTAATGTGAAGCCGCAAAAGTTTTTAATCCTTTCCGCAAAATAAAAGCAATTAAACAAATCGCCAGAATTAAAACGAAAGAAAGCGCATTTATTACAGGACTTACGCCAAATCTAATCATAGAATAAACGTAAAGTGGCAAAGTTGTGCTGCCAGGTCCGCTTACAAGTGCTGTAATAACATAATCTTCAAGCGACATTGTAACGCTCATCATAAATCCAGAAATAATGCCCGGCATAATCGCAGGAATTATTACTTTGAACAAGGTTTGAACTTCATTTGCGCCAAGATCGTGGCTGGCCTCTATAATCGAATAATCAAATTCGTCAATTCGAGCGTTAACCATTAAAAATACGAATGGCAGGCAGAAAGTTGTATGTGCAATAAAAATCGTAAAAAGTCCAAGTGAAAGTTTTACTCCGCTAAAAAAAATCAGCAGAGAAACGCCCATTATAACTTCTGGCAAAACCATTGGTAAAAAACTTACGGTTTGAATGTAATTTCTTCCAAAAAATTTGTACCAGCCAATTCCGATTGATGCCAAAGTACCCAAAATTGTCGCAACCAGAGATGAAGTTAGTGCAACAATCAGCGAATTCAGCAATGCCGACCACAAAGGTTTTGAATTAAAAACTAACTGCTCGTACCAAACAAAAGAAAATTTAGTAAATTCAGTGTCTTTGGCTTCGTTGAATGAAAAAAATACAATTACAAACAGAGGAATGAACAAAAATAAAAGCGAAAGACACAAAATTGTGTTAGAAAAACTAAAAGCCTTGTTTCGTTTTTTCCAGTTTTTTTTGGCATGCCTGAAATTTTCTGTTTTTGGATCTTTTGTTTTTTTGAGATTTTTATTTACAAGAGAATTTACTGTGGCAACTAATGGATTTTTCATTTTGCTCATAATGTTTCTCCTGAATTTTGATTTCTTAATTCCTGACCCATTGCGAGTGCTATTGTTGGAGAATTGCCTGCTACCATTGGATCTTCTTTTGCAGATGATTTTTTGAGTTTTGCATCTTTTTGGTTAGAACTAAGCATCAAAAGAACTCCAGCCATAGATATTATTGTAATAAGCATGCTGAATGCACTTGCCAAAGGCCAGTTTCTTACTTTTTGAACCTGATCAACAATAATGTTTCCAAGCATATAACTGTCTTTTCCGCCCACAAGTTGAGGAACTGTGTAATTTCCAAAAATCGGAATAAACGTAAAAATAATTCCGCTTAAAATTCCGCTTTTTATTCCAGGCAAAAGAACCTTAATCATAGATTCTGATTTTGTTGCACCCAAATCTCTGGCGGCTTCAAGTAATGTGAAATCAAATCTGTCAACTGCGGTAAAAATCGGTAAAATTGCGTAAGGAAGATACATATAAATGCTTACGAGAATAACAGCACCCTTAGAAAACATAAATTTGTGCGGGCTAAAAACAGCATCTTTATGGTTTAAAATTACGTGATTCCAGAAATTGTAAAAAAATCCGCAAATTTTATTAAGAATTCCGTTGTCGCCTAAAATTGTAATCCAGGCAAAAATTCTAATCAGTGAATTTGTCAAAAACGGAACAACAACCAGAATCAAAAGCAGAGTTTGATGTTTACTTCTTGCCATTGCATATCCGCAAGGAATAGAAATTAAAATTGTAATGACAGTCGCAAGCACAGAAATCCACAAAGTACGCAGAAAAATCAAACCGTAAGACGGAGAAAGCATTTGTTTGTACGCTTTTAGTGAAAATTCATGAATAACGCCACCATAAACGTCACGCTTCATAAATGAATAGCAAACAATTATAAAAAGTGGAACTATAAAAAATATTGAAAACCACAGTCCCATAGGCCATGCGTATGCAGGACCGGGATTCAGTTTTTTTGATTTTTCAAATTTCGCAGAATACGCTTTTGACGCAATTTCTAACTGTTTACTTTTTTTTGCTTTATTTCGCTTTTCTGTTTTCATGTATTTATGTCCTCAACAATGTATCCATCTTCCGCGGACCAAGAAACGTAAACTGTGTCCTTCCACTGAATTTCAGGACCATCATCAAGATAATTTGTATGCTGCTTAAAAACTTTAATGATTGTTCCATTTTCAAGCCGAACATAAAATTTTGACTGGAAACCTGTATAAACTGGTTCTTCAACAATTCCTTTGAAAACATTTATATCTTTTCTGCCATTTACATTAGGTTCTTCCAAAGTAATTCTGATTTTTTCAGGACGAATTGTAAACGCAACTTTTTGTCCAACATCAGTGTGCTCATAATCAGTAACAAGAATATTTTTATCTTCTTCTTTAGTTGCCTGAGTGTCGCCCTTTAACTGAGCCTGCATTCCCAAACTAGGAACATTCAAAGTAACCATAAAATCAGGTTCTTTACCTTCCACTTTATGATTTTCGCATTGCACAACTTCAGATTCAAAAAGATTTGTTTCTCCAATGAATTGTGCCACAAACTGAGTTGCCGGACTTTCGTAAATTTCAAATGGCGTTCCAACCTGCAAAACCTTACCTTTGTTAATAACAGCAATTCTGTCGCTTACGGCAAGCGCTTCACTCTGGTCGTGAGTTACATAAATAAATGTAATGCCAATTTTGTCGTGCAAAGCATCAAGGTCAACCAAAAGATTTGCCCTAAGTTTTGCATCAAGAGCAGAAAGCGGCTCGTCAAGAAGAAGAACCTTAGGTTCGTTAATTAACGCTCGAGCGATTGCAACACGCTGTCTTTGACCGCCAGAAAGCTGGTTTGGCTTTTTTGAAATATGTTCATCAAGCTGCACAAGATGTAAATATTTACGAACTTTTTCATCAACAGTTTTTTTATCTAATTTCTTCAATTTAAGAGGAAATGCAACATTGTCATAAACTGAAAGATGAGGAAATAAAGCATAACTTTGAAAAACCGTATTGCTGGGCCGCTTATTTGGTGGCAGAGGAATAATGTCTTTGTCATCAAAAAGAACAGAGCCTTCATCAGGAAATTCAAAACCTGCAATAATTCTTAACAATGTGGTTTTTCCACATCCAGAAGGTCCAAGCAGAGAAAAAAATTCTCCCTTATTGATAGTAAAATTAACGTCGTCTAAAGCATTAAAGTCGCCAAAGTGCTTAGAAACGTGATTGATAGAAACTGTACTTCCGTTCAAAGTTGCGTACAACTCCTTAAAAATAAAATTAAAAAAATTAAGAAATAACTTGATTCCAAAACTGATTTTTTTGAAACTTCCTCAAATATCAACCCTAAATCTTTTATTGTCAATAGAAAAATTTATAAAATTTCAGGAAGTTTTTTTTTTGATTTTGGAGCATGTGTTTTCATTCAGCCTTGCATTTTTTTTGCTAAGTGCTAGAACCAGACAAAACCCGTGTTTCGCCCTTCGCTAATCGCTCATCTCGGGTAAAAGAGCGTAAGAACAGTTTAAAAAAACGCCATTATTGTGCAATGTTAAAATATGACCTAATAAAACAAAAGATTCTGTTTTTACCCGAGACTAAAGGGGCTCCATACGGGGCTAAG
>CAZDAY010000192.1:0-3743 GCA_964503435.1 uncultured Treponema sp. | reverse complement strand
GCATTAAGACAAATAAAATATCAAAACAATAATTATAATTATTTAAAATGTAATTTCTGCTTCTGAATCCTCCTCCTCACTTTCGTTTTGTGCAGCAGCGGCAACTTCTGCTAGCATAGCAAGTTTCTTTTTCTTTTTTTCATTATTACTTGAATCAGCACTAGAAGGCGCGCTATCAGTTTCCTTTGAATTTTCTGCCTTTTTGAATAAAGGTTTAAATTCAATGTGTTCTGCAATAACGTGAACCTTACTTTTGTGTTTTCCGTCTTCGCCAGTCCATGAATCTTGCTTTAGTCTGCCAACAACACGAATTCCGCGACCCTTAGGACACCATTTTTCGCAACTTTCAGCTAAATTTCCAAATGCAGTAATGTCAAAAAACGAAACTTCTTCTGTAAATTGCCCTGACGAAGTTTTGTAGCGACGATTCACCGCAAGAGGAATTGTGCAAACTTTAAGTCCATTTTTAACTTCCCGTTTTTCTGGCTGGCGTACAACGTTTCCTTCAATAATGATTTGATTCAATGCGTTCATAAAAAATTCCTTCATAAAAAATAAAATTTCTCAGAAAGTTTCAAAATCAAAAAGTAAAGAAATAATCTTACTAAATGATTTGAAACAAAGTCTGATTTGTAAAAATAAGTTTTGTGCGCACGCAACTTAAAATGGATACATATATATATCTTCCGTTAAAAAACAAAAATGTAAAAAAAATGAGAAAAAAAATGAAAAAATTTAAAAATTTTGAAGAAATTTTTAGAAAATTTATGATGGAAAGAGGAAATTATTGTTATTCTTGTGCAAAAATATGGAAATCTATGTTTAAGATTATCGGATCGAAGCCCGAGAATGACATATTAGATTCAAGTGTAATGCCAGATAATGACACAATTCATGTCATTATCCTGTACAGACATTTTTTATTAGGTTTCTCTAGTTTAATCATCAATAAGCGGAATTTGATTTTTTTTCAATTCTTCATCTAAGCGTTTAAAATAATTGCGGTAAGCATGTCGACTTACACCTTTATCATCATCACTAAAAAAAGGAAATTTTATTGCGGGATTTTCAGCAGTTTTTTGAATTTGATAATCGCCGTTTACTCGCCAACCGTTCAATATTCCAAGATTTATTGCATCTTTTGGACAATAAAACACACATCGAACGCACAAAGCACAATTTGTTCCAAAAGAAAATTTTCCGTCCTTAAAACTGATATTACTCATTGGACAATTTTTAACGCACTTCATACAGTCAATACATTTTTTTGAATCAACTTTCATAAACGGACCTTGAAGTTTTGCGTAAATATGTTCAATTCTAAAAATCGGAACAAACCATGATTTTATTGGATTTAAGAAAACCTTAGATTGTCTTTGTTCAGCAAGCATTTTGCAATGAAGCCGAACTTGTGCCTTAGCGTAAATCCATTCAGTTTTTACCATTTGCGGAGAATGTCGGAAAACCAAATTGTAAGGCATAACATAAAGCCGCTCACTTAAAAATTTAAAACCTTTTCTTTGCAGATAATGCATAAGTTTTTGACTTGTGTAATCGTTGAAATGCAAACCTTCGCCGGCAGTTTTAAAAATAAAAGCGTTTTTTGGTATTTTTTCTAGTTTTTTTGATGATTGTTTATAAGAATTTGCTGAATTATTTTCGGTTAATTTTTCTTTGCTAACAGTCCAAACATCAGGAAGTTGTTTGCAAAAATCCATTACAACTTTTGGTGGATTAAAACCGTGAATTGGAAAAGCAAAGCCAATTAAATCAGCAGAATTTGGAGAAGAAAACTTATCAAAAATAAATTTTCTCTTATCTTTTTTGCTAAAATTTGGATTTTTTAACATTTTAATGTTACAAATTTCAGTTTCGTAAGAAATTAAATATTTTCTGTAGAGTTCTGCGATTTTTAAAGTGTTGCCAGTTCCTGAAAAAACGTAAATTATTGCTTTCATTTTGTATACAAACTGCTTAAAGATTTTTTATCATATCATCATCTTCGTGTTCATTGTATGGATAAATATTATTTTCTTCTGACTTTTTATGTGTATCGTACCAAACTTGAGCATAAAAAGGAATATGTGCACTTGCCTTATCAAAAGCCCATGGTAAAGCCTCGCAACATTCCGGACACCAAAATCCAGCCTTTAAAATTGTAAAAGGTGCCGCTGAAAATTTATGAGAATTGTGGCACTGCCATTCAAGTTTGCTGAACAAATCGCCTTTTTTTACATTTGACGAAAGAAGTTTGCCGCCTCTGAATTCCGCTGCGTTTTTAAAATCTTCTGCATCAAGTTCAGAATCTGTTTTAGATTCATCATATCCGTGATTTAATTTAAAACGTTCTGCTTTAGATTCATCGAGTAAATCTTGATAATCAATTTTGCCTTCAGGAATTTGACCTTTTTGCAGAACAGGAAATTTGTCCCAGGTTTTAGGAATTTTTTCAAATCCTTCTTTGCCACCGAAAAATGCATCAATTCTGCCTTTTTTGTTAAGACGAATCCAATTCATAGGAGCGTTGCTGTTTTTTAAAAGACGTTCAATTACAAGTTTACGAATCAATTTTAAAGGAACAAGTTTGCCAAGTTTGTAATACCAAAGCTGCTTTTTCATTCTTGCCCAAAAATCTGCACTTGTTTCAGTTCTGTAATGAAGCCAGGAATCCAAAATATGACTGTCTGTGTACCAAACTCCGTGGAAATTACGAGGAATGTTCCAGTAAGGCTCAAAAAATTTTTCAACACTAGCGCCCATCAGCGAAAATCCGTGATTAAAAGTTTCGTAGCCAGTTTCTCTGCAATCTTTTCCGCCGCCAATATTATAATCATTTTTCCAGAAACCGTTTAATTTATTTGCCAAATCAAAATCAACAAGATTTTTAATCATTAAGCCAGAGTCGCAGTCAGTAATCCATTCAAACGGAGCATTCCAGCAAGTGTGAAACATTAAACCGTCGTTCAAATTGTTTGACATAAAATATTTGTGATAAACCGCAGTTTGCCGCAGAACAACCCAATTTTTAAGTCCGCTTTCAAGAACATAACGTTCGCCTTTGATTTTAGAAGCAGAATAATAATCGTAAGCACTAGACATTACAGGGTCGCCCATTCGAGCCCAGGGATGATGAAAGTCGCGATTTCCGTAAACAGCAACAGTTGAAATGTGAACCAACTTGATTTTGTCGCAGTTAGGAGAATTTTTTATAGCATCGACAATATTTTTTGTTCCGATAAAATTTGTTTCAAATGTAGCTTTGGGATTGTGATCCGCTTTTGGAGGAATAAGAGCGCCGCAGTGAACAACATAGTCAGCACCCTTGATAAATTCTTCAACATCAGAATAATTTTGCAAATTTCCATGAACAAAAGAAATTCTGTCCTTGCCTTTTTTTAGCAGTGATTTAAAAAAATTCTTAAAATGCTTTGTTGTTATATGTAAAAGAAGTCTTATTTCGTAATTATTTTCTGATTCCAAAAGATGCGATAAAATTTCTCCGCCCATAGAACCGTTTGCTCCGGTCAAAGCGACAGTTGTTTTTTTGTTTGAGTTTTCCATGCAAAATATTATACAAGATTTTTTTAAATTTGTCCGTTGATTTTTCTTGACCTCCTGTCAATAACAATAATTTTCTCTTCGCGAAAATTATCAGGGTTTTCTGCTATTTACGCCGACTTGCTCGAAACTTCGTTGCAATTTACCTTGTCGGCATCTTAAGTGGAAGTGCGGGTTTTGTTAGG
>CAZDAY010000191.1:0-3754 GCA_964503435.1 uncultured Treponema sp. | reverse complement strand
ATTTTTTTCCGCAAATATTAAATTCTTTGGAAAATAAAGGCGAAAATCAGGAAGTTTTTTTTAATTCACAATCACAAAATTCAGAAAACCAGGAAAATTCTCTTTTAAAAAATCAAAATTTTTTTTCAGTAAGTTTTAACGACCCATCATCAAATCAAAATCAAATTATAAATGTAAAAGATGAAAGAAGTTTTGAAGAAAAATTAAAGGCCTTAGAGCAAAATCTTGAATCAAATTCTGAACTTTCTAAGAAAAATTCCCTTAGTTTTACAGTAAATTTTGAGCAAAGTGTGCAAAATATTACTTCTCAAAATGCACAGAATGCCGCTTCTCAAGGTTCAACTTTTCAGGAAATGTTTGCCCAGACTTTAAATAATCATGTTCCGGAATTTGTAAAGGCTGGAACACTTGTGCTGAAAAATAATAATCAGGGCGAAATAAATATGAATCTTAAACCGGAAAGTTTAGGAAATGTTAAACTCTTTCTTCAAGTTTCCGATAAGGTTATTACAGGACAAATAACGGTTCATAGTAAAGAAGCAATGGAGGCTTTTAAGCAAAATCTTGAAAGCATAAAGCAGGCCTTTGTTGCAAATGGTTTTGAAGAAGCAAACATAAATCTTGTAATGGCTGATTCTAGTGCGTTTTCTGGAAATTTTAATCAGCAAGCCAGCCAGAATCAGCAGCAGAACCAACAGTTTGTAGGAAATAAGGTTTACGGCGATTACGCTTATGACAATTCAAGTGAAAATGCAAGTAAGTCTAAATACTATGAACAAAAGGACAGTTTCAAGGTTAATGTTGTTGCTTAGCAAACTTGGCAAAAAAGTGAGGTGTTTTTTATGAATGGTGTTGAACTTAATACTCAGTTGAATACAAAACTGAGCAACGAGGAAATGGCAAAACTTAATCTGCAAGTGGACAGTTTTAATAAGGCAAATAATGTCTCTGGCAGGCAGGTTTCGCAGTCTTTGGGAAAAGATGATTTTTTAAAATTGTTGATTACGCAACTTTCCAATCAAGATCCTACATCACCAATGGAAAACACTGAATTTATTGCTCAAATGGCACAATTTTCGTCGTTAGAGCAGATGACAAATATGAATCAGGAATTTGCAAAGTTAAACGCAATGATGGTTTCAAGTCAGGGTGTAAATACAATCGGTAAGATTGTGGATATAAATCTTGGCGATACAACAACCACAGGTAAGGTTGAAGCGGTAACTTATGGCGCAAATCCACAGGTTCGTATTGGAAATGTGTATTACGATATGAAACAAATTTCAGCCGTATATGGCGAATAAAATTAGAGGTAGCAATTATGATGAGATCACTTTATGCGGGCGTTTCCGGCTTGCAAAATCACCAGACACGAATGGATGTAATTGGAAACAATATTTCTAACGTAAACACCTATGGTTTTAAACGCGGAAGAGTTGATTTTCAAGATATGATTAGTCAGCAGCTTGGAGGAGCAAGTCGTCCAAACGAAGAAGTTGGCGGTGTAAATCCAAAAGAAGTTGGACTTGGAATGAGTGTTGCTGCCATTGACACAATTTTTACGCAGGGAAATTTGCAGTCAACTGGAGTTTCAACAGATATTGCAATTCAAGGCAACGGTTTCTTCGTGTTAAAAAACGGAGATGAAACATTTTATACTCGCGCTGGTGTTTTTGGAGTAGATTCTGAAGGAACTTTAGTAAATCCATCAAATGGACTTAGAGTTCAAGGCTGGATGGCTGAAGAAGCAAACGGTCGTCAGGTTTTAAGAACTTCTGCAACTCCAACAGATCTTGTAATTCCTGTTGGTCAAAAAGATCCGCCAAAAGCAACTGAAAATGTACATTATTTCTGTAACTTAAATAAAAACACACCAGAAATTCCAGAAAATCCTACAGCAGATCAAATTCTTGAAGGAACCTGGCAAACTGAAATCAACATTTATGACACTTACGGAAACGCTCATCAGGTTCAAATGAATTTTACAAAAGTTCCTGGAAATCCAAATCAATGGGCGGTAAATGTGAATGTAGATCCAGATAATGCAGAATTTACCCAGACAAGAATTGGTTTTGGAACAACTGACGGTGTTGATAATACATACATTTTGAATTTTGATAACACAGGAAAATTGCTTTCGGTTCAAGACAGCGCCGGAAACATTTCTAATCCAGAAGGTGAAATTGTACTCCAGGCATCTTACAACGTTGCTGATTCAAATCCAGATGCAGACGGAAATCCTTATCGCCAAACTTTCAACTTAAATCTTGGAACAATCGGCTCAATGGAAAATTCTATTACTCAGGCAGCGTCAAAAAGCACAACAAAGGCAAATTATCAGGATGGATACAAACTCGGTTATCTCGATAATTTTAAGATTGACCAAAACGGAATTATTACAGGCGTTTATTCAAATGGTTCAGTAAGAACAATCGGTCAAATTGCAATGGCAAGTTTTACAAATCAAGGTGGACTTGAAAAGAAAGGCGATACAATGTTTGCAGAAAGCATAAACTCCGGAATGGCAAATATTGGTGAAAGTCGAACTGCTGGAAAGGGAAGTTTGCTTGCGGGAACTCTCGAAATGAGTAACGTCGATCTTACAGAGCAACTTACAGATATGATTGTAACGCAGCGTGGCTTTGAATCAAATGCAAAAACCATTCAAACCGGTGATTCAATGCTAGAAACTGTAATTAACTTAAAGCGATAATAAATAGTTTTTATCTGAAAACTTAAATTGTAAGATTTTAAGCAAAAATTTAGTCCGAATGAAAGTAAAAATTCACTCGGACTTTTTTATTTTATTTTTGATTTTATTTTGGAGCATATTTTTCTGTGCTAACCCGCTTTTCACTTTACTTAGAAGATCCTAACCATAACATAAGATGCAGACACGGATGTCTGCGTCAAATGCCAGCGGAAGCAGAGAATTTTCGCGAAGAGAAAATTCTTGTTATTGACAGGAGGTCAAAAACTCTTGCGGGTAAACAAGTCAATATTTATTTTATGTCCCTAAAACAATCCTCTGCTTTAAAACACAAATATCTGAAAAATTAAAATTATCGTTCAATGCAATATTTTTTATTTCCTCGTGATTATATTTATTTTCTGGATAAAGAATTACGCAAGTTTCATCATTTTCCTGCAAAAAATTCTGTTCACCAAATTCAGTATAACGGGTTGCACCAATAGAAACAAAAATTTGCTCTGGCTTTCCACAATCCAAAAGATAATCGTGAATATTTTCTGCCGGACCTTCATTTTTTTGCTTATTAAATTTTTCAAGCATCCAAAAAATCAATTTGTCATAAATATAAGAATAATTTTTTATCGCACTGTCTTCGCCATAATCAAAAATTTTTTTATTGCGGATTAAAAAACTTGCAATTCTATAAGAATTCAAAATTCCATTTTCTGAAAATTTATCAATTTCTATTTTGTTTTTAGAAACGCCTTTAGACTTACTTCCCCAATTTTTCTTTTCACTTATTTTCTTTGCGCCTTGCTTTCTAATAGAACAATCATTTGAAGCTACAAAAGATTTTGCTTTTAAACTTACAAGTTCATTTTCTTTCCACTTTGCATCAAAAATAATTCCACATTCACTTTCAATTTGAATTTTCTGTTCATCACTTGGAAAAATAATTGTGTCGCTTGAAAAAGGAAATGTTTTTAAAAATTCAGGGCAAGTTTTGTTTATATTTTTTGACGGAAGATAAGTTGGAAAAATTGCCTTTGGAGCATTTTCTTC
>CAZDAY010000190.1:0-3754 GCA_964503435.1 uncultured Treponema sp. | reverse complement strand
GAAGCGCTCCAAATCTGTATATCAAAAATATCATTAAAAGTTTTAAATGGAACAGAACCGCCGTTAGCTCCGCTGTTTCCCGGACCGCCAGCAGAGTTAACATAACTTCGCACATTTGAACCGTCATCTACTATGGCATCGGCGCAAGAAATTAATCCTAATCCAAAAAATGCAAGAGCAAGACTTGCAAGAATATTTACAATTTTTTTCATTATTTACCTCCAAAACTTATTGAACAATTTTCATTTTGATAAACACGAACGTAATCAATTTCGTAAACTGCTTTTCGCATATCACCATTGATGCCACCACCAAGGTTTCCGCCCATTGCAAGATTCAAAATAATGTAAAAATTCTGATCATAAGGCCATTTTGCCCAGTTATTTCCAGGATTTGCATAAACGCTTCCGAGCGAAACACCATCATAAAATGCTTCTATTGTTCCAGAAGTCCAAAATAAACCATAAGTATGCCATTCGTAAGGGTCTTCAAAAGTAGTACCACCTAAAGATGGATAAACATCTGTAGCATCAGTTTTTGAAGTTGCGTGATGTAATGTTGCGTAAGTTTTTTGTCCACTGGTTCCAGGAGAATATTCCATAATATCAATTTCGCCAGAATTTGGCCAAATTCCATAAACACCGCCACCAGTTAAATTTCCTTCTTCGTCAAGAACATTTTCTGGCATCATCCAAAATGCTGGCCAAACGCCTGTGTTAGAAATTTTATTTCCTTTGCTGTCGTAAGCAACTGGCATTTTAAGTCTTGCTTCAATGTAGCCGTATTTTATGCTAACCTTGCCACTTGTGTTTATTCTTGCAGAATCCCATGTTGTACCATTTGATGATGTGGCAGTTATTTTTAATGTTTCCTCAGTTTTGTCTACATCACAATTTGTTTTTGAATTTGTATAAGCCTGAACTTCATTGTTATGCGACTTGCCTGCCGCTATAACTTCATGTGTCCAATAATCGCTGTCCAAAGAAGATGCATCAAATTCATCCTTCCAAACAAGTTCGTAACCTTCTAAATTCAGTTCCTGTTTTGCGTCTTCTGGTTTAAAACAACATGATGAAAAAGTAATTCCAGTTAAAACCAAAAATATTTTTAGCATATTAAATTTTATTTTTTTCATAACATCTCCTGTTCAAATTTTTTGTTTGCTTGCGGATTTTGTGTTAATTTGTTAAGCAAAATATTTTTCTGTTTGCCTAAAAACTTTGCTGGTAATCAGAAAAAATTTTCTTTTAAGCAGAAATCTTTCAGTTTGCAAAAAAATCCCCTCCCCGCAAAAACTTCTTCAGTTTGTAGCAAAATATACTTCCAGCAAGAGCACAGAAAATTCTCTGTTAAGCAAAACACTCTCTGGCAGCAAAGAAAAATTTTTGTCGCCAGAAAAATCCGCTGTTAGTACAGAAAATTTTCTGTTAACCAGAAAAATTTTCTGTTAGCAAAAAAAATCCGATCAAACTAAAGTCCAATGTTAAAATAAGTTGTAAGTTCAAAATAATGCGAACCGTCTAAAGCTGCTCCAACTGGAAGTGCATTGTAAGCATCTGAACTGTTTTCACCAAAAAGTCTACCTAAAATTTTAATACCGACTCTGTTTGTTTTTTCAAGGAATGTAGGTGCATTATCAAATGCGTAGGCTACATCTAAACAGTACTGAAGTGGGAATGTCATATTAAAGTCTCTCCACCAGCTTTCTGGGCCCCAACCGTTAACTGTACAATCAAAACTTCCAATCCATTGTTTATAGCGTGCCGCAATTCCAGCATTTACAAATGTGCAATATTCTTTTGTTCCAGCAGATTCCCAGGCACCAGTTGATCCACCAAGTCTACCCACATTGAAAGTTGCAATCGCTCTAAGATCAGGATAAAGATTTGTAACCAAGCGACCGCCAACCTGCCAAAGATTATTTTGCAAACCAAGTGAACCGCCTTCGTACCAAACATAATCAGTAACCGAAGTTCCATCGTTTCTAGTAACTGTTTGTTTAGTATCACTTTTGAAAACTAAATTATCAGTTTTGCCAGCAAAAATTTGATACAAACCAGTAATACTGAATGCCCAAGGAGCACCTTCAATATCATCGCTATTCCATTCGTGGAACCATGTACCGCCTTCACTATCCCAGGTAAATACACCTTCTACTTCTATTGCTTGACGGTTTCCAAGTCCTACAACAAATGGTGAACCAGCAAGTAAAGAACGTCCCATTGGCTTTTGAAGAGGAGTTCTGGCTCTTACTACAGGTTTAAAACTGATGTTGCCGTAAGTAAAATCTGTTCCAAGCTGAACTTCAAAACGGTTTCCGCTTCCAGAATCAGCAGTAAACATACCGCCACGAACCATAGCCGCATTTGTATCAGCAACAATTCCTCGGTAAATTACGTTTGAATAAATGTATAAATGTTCAAACATATTTGTTCCGATTTGTGCGTATCCAGCCAGAGTATCAGCAAAGTTTACTTTAGCAATTTCTTTCTTGTTGTTTACGTAATAAGCACCAATTTTTTCAGAACCAGCAGTAAGCGCACCTGCTTTTAACTGGAACCATGGCATTAAGAATGTTTCACCGTAAATAGACGCTTTCAAACCAGAACCGTAGCCATTGTAAGGATCAAGATTAACATTTTCTGATGAACCAAATTCAGCGGCTCCAGTTGCGTTCAAAACAATTCCGTCTAAAATCCATACATTTGGAATCCACTTGAAATAATTTGCCTGAACCTGTGGAGTAGCTGCACCCCAAATTTCAGGACCGCCAATCACTTCTAAACCGCTAAGGAAATCTTTTCCAACAAATTCCAATGCGATTGGAGCGTTAGAACCGTAAGTGTCATAACCAATAATATCAAATGCTTCTTTTGAAATATTAAAAGGATCACCCTTACCTTCAAAACCTGCGTGTCCAACATGATAGTAAGCGTTCAAATCAAAATAAGAATTGTTGTAATTAACTTCTGCTGAATAAACATCAATATACTGAAGTTCATCTTTGCCAGATTTATTATTTCCATAAAGAGAACCGGTATTTTTGTAATACTCTGCCCAGTGGTCGCCCAAACGGCTAAAAGGTTCGCCTGTCCATGCTTTAAGTACAAGTTCACCTCTCAAGTTTTCAGCAGGTTTTACTTCAATTCCAATATTTCCTTCAGCAACAACAGTTGTTTCGTTAATTTCTCCATCGCTGTTTTTATAGCGGAAATCGTTATACCAGTTTCGTGTGCCTTTTCCAAAATCTTCAAGAAGACCATTTACATAAACTGGAGTTGTGCTTTGAACAGTTGCACTTGCCTGGCTTACTCTGATTTTTTTATTTTCATTAAGAGTTTGCTTTATAGATTTTTCATTTCCCTTTGCAAGGTAAAGTGCATCATCTAAATTTCTAAAAGTTGAATCAATTTGAGATTTTGTTGAATCATAAAGTGAAAGTTTCCAAACATCACTTAACATATAATACGCAGCACGTGGAATACGAACATTTATGCCATCTTCTTTGAGTGTACTTTGAGCACAAATACCAAACCACTCTTCACTCATGTTATTTTTGCCGTCAGCATAGTCTATATCGTAACCAGAGTTTGACCATGAAGCGTCATCATGCTGGTCAAGATTTTTTGTCTGATAGCGTTTCCACCATTCATCAATCCATTCAAAAACAAAACCGCCAAGTATGTTTTGACTCTTGCCCTGTCCATAAGACTGCTCGTAAATTTCCTGCCACTGACTTCTTAAATATGTCATT
>CAZDAY010000189.1:0-3762 GCA_964503435.1 uncultured Treponema sp. | reverse complement strand
AAGCCGGCGGTCAACTGCGTGGCGCATCAGTTAACACAAATATTTTATGGAAGATTAAGATAAAAACTGTCTAAAATAATGATAACTTTTATCTTTCTAAGTTTCCGTTGGGAACTTTATATAAAGCGTTTTGCTTAAACTTTTACTTTGAAAACTTGAACTTAGAAAATTCAAAACTGACAAAATTTTCTGTCAATTTAGTTTTATAAGTTTTTAAGGCACAAAGCAATTTTTTTGCAATACGTTTATCAATCAAAAAGCAAAATTTTGGCTTTAGGAGAAATTATGGACGTTTCAGAAGAGATTTTAAATTTACTAAGGGACAATGCTCGCCTTTCTTACGAAGACATTTCTGCAATGACAAAAAAATCTGTGGAAGAAGTAAAGGCAATTATCCGCAAACTTGAAAATGATGGAATCATTATGAAATACGCCGCCATTATAAATCCTGAAAAAGATGCAACTGCAAAAGAAAAAGTGAAAGCCGAAATTGAAATTCAAGTTCAACCAGAAAGAGAACACGGTTTTGATGGAATTGCTGACAGAATTTATCGTTTTCCACAAGTAAAATCTCTTTATTTGATGAGCGGTGGTTATGATTTGAAAGTTGTTATTGAAGGCGACACTTTGCAAGAGGTTGCCAGTTTTGTTGCAAGAAAACTTTCTACAATTTCTGGGGTTCGTTCAACAAAGACACATTTTTTGCTTAAAACGTACAAAGAAAATGACATTGTTTATGTTGAAGAAAATTCAGACAGAAGAGAAGGCGTTATCGCTTAATTTAAATAAAAAAATGTCATTCTGAATTTATTTTAGAATCTCTTATCTACAGATTCCGAAACTAGTTTGGAATGGCAACAATTTTTAATCATCAAAAAAAAGGACAAACTTTAAAATGAAAGAAGATAGATTTAGTAAAGCAATGTTAGAAACTCCGCCAAGTGGAATCCGCAAATTTTTTGAAATGCTGATTGGACATGACGATGTAATTTCACTTTCTGTAGGAGAACCAGATTTTCCAACTCCCTGGTGCATGAGAGAAGAAGCGTTTTATCATTTGGAAAAAGGCCACACTTCTTACACAAGCAACTGGGGCTTAATTGAATTGCGCGAAGAAATTGCAAAGTACTTGGAAAAATACAATATGTATTACAATCCAACGAACGAAATTATGATTACTGTGGGAGCCAGCGAAGGTGTTGATGTTGTTCTTAGAGCGATTTTAAATCCGGGAGATGAAATTATTGTTTGTCAACCTTGCTACGTAAATTACACGCCACTTGCAAATTTGTGTTTTGCAAAAGTTATTCCACTTGACACTAGCGTAAATGGATTTTATCCAACTGCTGAACAAATCGAAAATGCAATCACTCCAAAAACTAAAGCGATTATGATGTGTTCGCCAAATAATCCGACTGGCACTATGATTCCAAAAGATGAACTTGCAAAAATCGCAGAAGTTATCAAAAAACATGAAATTTGGTGCATAAGTGACGAAATTTATTGCGAACTTGTTTATGATGAAAATGAACATGTTTCTATTGGAAGTTTTCCTGGAATGAAAGATTACGCAATTATTCTTAACGGATTTTCGAAATCTTTTGCAATGACAGGCTGGCGAATTGGATACATTGCGGCTTGTAAAGATTTGCTTGCTCAAATAATCAAACTGCACGGCTACAATACAATTTGTGCTCCAATTATGAGTCAGTACGCTGCAATAGAAGGTTTAAAAAACGGATGGAATGATGTGGAAAAAATGCGTATTAGTTATCAACAGCGCAGAAATTTAATGGCGAAAGCGTTTAATGATATGGGTTTGCCAGTTCCAGAACCAACTGGAGCATTTTATATGTTCCCGGATATTTCTTCTACAGGAATGTCCAGCGATGAATTTGCAACAAAATTATTTCAGCAAAAAAATATTGCGGTTGTGCCAGGAAGCGTTTTTGGTTTGGGCGGTGAAGGTCATATTCGATGCTGTTATGCAACTGCTATTGATAAAATTAGAACAGCCTTACAGAGAGTTGAAGAATTTATAAATGAAAACAAAAAATAAGAGTGTTCTTTAAGTTTTAGTAGTCTAAAAATGGCTTTATTTTGTCATTATCGTGCTTAACCCGATAATCTTAAATCATTGTAAATTCAAGTGATAGTGATTACCAAAGCACGGCAATGACACTTTACAGATTCTGAAACAATGGTTCGACGTTGCGGTTGCTGAGCCTATCTAAGTTCAAGCACCGCAAGTTCAGTGTGTAAACAAAATCAGGGAGAAAAATGGATAATATTTTTACTTACTTAATTCCTATAGTTTTAGTGCTTGCGGTAATTTCAATAATTATTATGATTTTTACAAGAAAAAATTCATCTTCTGATTCTTCCGGAACTTTTAGTTCATCAAGTTCATCTTCTGTAAAAAGCAAAAAAAAGAATCAGGCACAAATTGTTAGGGACGCAAACAAAAAATTGAGTAAAGATCCTCACGATCCAGCAGGACTTATTCCGATTGGCGATGTTTATTTTACAAGTCATCTTTGGGAAAAAGCGTATTCGGTTTACGATCAACTTGTAAGGCTCGCAACTGAAAACATTTCGATTGAGCCATTTTTGGTTTGGCTGAGATTAGGAATTTGTGCAATCCAACTGAAGAAAACTCAGGAAGGTTATAACGCTCTTACAACTGCAGCAAAACTCAAGCCCCAAAATTATGAAGTAAATTATTATTTGGGAAGAGCCTGTTTTGATTTAGAACAATGGGACAAAGCAATTTCTTGTTTTAAGAAAGCACTTATTGAAAATCCAGAGGCAGAAGGCGTTTACTTTTCGCTTGCTCAGGCTTTGTATAATTCCAGACGTTTTAAAGAAAGTCTTCCGTGTTTTAAAAAGGCACTTACAGAAGATCCTTCTAATAAAGAGGCGATTTATGATATGGCAGACGCAATGCAAGAATGTGGAATGGGCGACAAAGCAATCAGAATGTTTATGCATCTTAGACCGGATCCAGTTTACGGAGCGCGTTCTTGTTTAGCAGCCGGAATTTATCACAGTCAAATCAACGACAGAAAAAATGCAATTTCTGATTATGAAATTGGATTAAAACATGAAAATACGCCGCAAAACATTAGACAAGAAATTCTTTATAATCTTGGAAGACTTTATTTTGAAGAAAAAGAAATTTCTAAAGGTTTAAATTGTCTTAAACAAATCAGAAGTATAAATTTGAACTATAAAGATGTAAATGCTCTTATTGGTCGATATCAGGAATTAAGCCAAAATTCAAATTTGCAAATTTATCTTACTTCTAACAGTAGCGAATTTGTTGCGCTTTGCCGACAGTTTATTGCAGTAAAATACAAAGATTCAACTGTAAAAATTCAAAGTATTGATGTTGATCCACTTTTCACAGACATTTTTGCGAATGTTTATAATGCTCGCTGGGAAGATTCTATTTTGTTTAGATTTTTTAGAACAAACGGAATTACAGGCGATATGTACGTTCGGGAATTTCATAATCACATGCAGGATTTGAAGGCTGCACGCGGATATTGCATAAGCGCCGGCTCTTTTACAGAAGAATGTCATAAATATATTGAAGGTCGCTCTTTGGATTTAATTGAAAAAAATGATTTGAATAAAATTCTAAAACAAATTCAAATGCGATAATGATAGGGGGAAGTTCATACAGTGACCGTAGTGTCTACATTACAATCCCCCAACTCCCTTGAATTTTTCAACAAACGCCGTAATCTTCTGAAAAAC
>CAZDAY010000188.1:0-3768 GCA_964503435.1 uncultured Treponema sp. | reverse complement strand
AGCTGAACACATAAGAGCAGCCGCTGCAATAACAGATAAAACTCTAAGTTTTTTCATTTTTTCCTCCTAAAATTTGAAAATAAAAAATAAGTTTTCGTATATAATTGTCAAACTGATTTATTTTTTTTGGTAGGCGTTTAATTTTTAGAAAAGTGTGTATTTTTTGGTTTTTTTTATAAAATTTGATTTTGTCGTTGTTTTCCTTGATTGGTTTCGAGAATTTCAGCCAACACACGACAGCCATAAAATTTATACACGCCAGAAAAATTTTCGGCTAAACAGAAGATTTTCACTTTATCCAAAATCTTCAAAAAAAAAATCAATTAAAATCCGCTGGAAACATAAAATTTTCTGTTCTGCCAGCAAATTTTTTTTTGTAAACAAAAAATCCTCTGCACGCCAGAAAAATCCGCTGTAAACAGAAAAATCCTCGGGCAAACAGAAAATCAATTAAACAATTAAACAACTAATTAAACGATATTCACTATATTTTAAATAAACGCTAAAATAAGTGCAAAATTAATTTGGAGGTTCACGAATGAACGTTATTGAAGAATATAAAAATTTTTTGCGTTACGGGAAGACTGAACGCGAATGTGCTGCTCAAATTATTGAAATGGCTGAAAAAAATGGCTATAAAAATCTTGAAAAAACTGAAAGTTTAAAGCCTGGCGACAAGGTTTATATTTGTAAATTTGGAAAAGCGGTTGCCTTGTTTGAAATTGGGTCGGAAAATATTGAAAACGGAATGAATATTTTGGGTGCTCACATTGATTCTCCGCGCCTTGATGTTAAGCAAAATCCTCTGTACGAAAAAGATTTTGTGGTTTATTTGAATACGCATTATTATGGCGGAATTAAAAAGTATCAGTGGCTTACCTTGCCGCTCGCATTGCATGGAGTTGTGTGCAAAAAAGATGGTTCTGTGGTTCAAGTAAATGTTGGTGAGGATGCAGAAGATCCGGTTTTTTGTATTAGTGATATTTTGCCTCATCTTGCGCAAAAACAAATGAAGGAGACTGCAGGCGATTTTATTCCTGGCGAAAATCTTGATTTAATTGTTGGCAGCGAAGAGCCTCTTGTTCAAAAGGAAAATTCTGATTTGCAAAATTCTGATTCAAAAAATCTTTCGGCAAAAGGTTCTGCTAAAAAAAATATTTTAAAAATCTTAAATGAAAAATATGGAATTGAAGAAGATGATTTTGGTTCAGCGGAACTTGAGGTTGTTCCAGCGGGCGAACCTCGCGATTTAGGTTTTGATCGTTCTTTGATTTTGGCTTACGGTCAGGATGATAGGTCTTGTGCGTTTACTTCGGTTGCGGCAATGTTTGAAAGTCCGCAGATGAAAAAAACTAAGTGCTGCCTTTGTGTTGATAAGGAAGAAATTGGAAGTGTGGGCGCTACTGGAATGGCGAGTCACTTTTTGGAAAATGCTGTGGCTGAACTTGTGGCGCGTTTGGGTTCTTACAGTGAACTTAGCGTTCGCCGATGTTTGAATAACAGTTATATGCTTTCTAGTGATGTAAATGCTGCCTTTGATCCAATAAATTCAGACCTTTATGATAAAGACAATGCTTCGTTTTTGGGAGGCGGAATTGTGTTTAACAAATACACTGGAAGTCGTGGAAAAAGTGGCGCTAATGATGCAAGTCCAGAATTTATTGCAAAACTTAGAAATGTTCTTGATGAAAATAACGTAAAATATCAAATGGCGGAACTTGGCAAAGTTGATCAAGGTGGTGGCGGAACAATCGCTTATCTTGCTTCAAAATACGGAATGTATGTTTTGGATGCAGGTGTTGCAGTTTTGAGTATGCACGCTCCATGGGAAATTACGTCGCAGAATGATATTGTTCAGGCATTTAATGCGTACAAGGCATTTTTGTCGCTGTAGATTTGTTGATGTTTCGATGATTTAACACGGGAATCTTATATTTTAGATTCCTGTCGTAGTTCGACTATGCGGATACTGAGCAAAGTCGAAGTATACTAACCGAGTTCGACTATGACAGTATGGTTAAGCCCCCAGACAATGACATGTGCCTATCATTTCCAAGCCCTACAATGACAGGTATTGTGTCATTATAAAACAATCAAAAAAAACAAATAAACCTTGTGCCTTTTTTTTCCGATAAAAATCTTATGCGAAGTTCATTTAAATTTTTTTTGTCTACAATTTTTACTTTTATTTTTCTGAATCAAATTTTTGCACAATCTAAGCCTTTATATAAACTTCCGGAAAATTTGCCACCAAAAAATTCTTCTGCAAACGAAGAACCTTTTTTGCTTGGAACTGACAACGGTTTATTTCGCGTTTTTAGCAATGGTCTTGTGCAGCCCTTGTGGTCCGACGGTAAGGTTGACCGGATTTTAAAAACTTCTTCATCATATTATTTTATTACTGACAAGGGAATTCTTTCTTCTTCTGATTTAATTGAATTTTCTGAATGTAACAACGGTTTACCTTTTTTGACAATTAAAAAGTATGAATCTCAAAACGGAAAAAAAACTGCAATTCTTGAACAGAAAAGTCCGCTTTTAAAAGATATTTGTGCTGATCCCAGCGACCCTGACATTCTTGTAACTGCAACAAAGGATGCTGTTTATTTGACTTACGACGGCGGTAAAAACTGGAAGTCCATTGGTTCGGTTAGTTCTAAATCTGCTGGAATTAAGGCGGTTGCTGTTGCCCACATGCCAACTTTTGCTCGCGACGGAAGCCAAACTGGTTCTGAACTTGTGGTTTTTATGAGCCACGCAATTTACGGTTTTAGTTATTATCGCCCGCAGGCAGCCCGACCTTCCTGGGTTGAAGTTAGCGCTGGTTTTAGTGCCATGCCAAGTTTGACTCAAGTTGATGAAATTGCTGACATTCTGCCGGTTTTGATTAAAGATAAAAATGGAAATGTTTTTACAGAACTTTATATCAGCCAAAGTTTTATTCCGAATTTTTATAAATTTGACTGGAAAAACAAAAAAGCCATTAAAATTTATTCTGGCAGCGAAAAATCTGATACTTTCGACGGACTTTGCCAAAGTAAATCAAATATTATTTTTTCAACTCTTGGGAAAATTTCTTATCTTTCTTTGATTGACGGAAGTGTTCACGATTTGGAATCTTTTGCCAGTTGGAAATCTTTTCTTAATTCAGCACACGCGATTTTAAATTGCGCTTATGTTCCTGCTGATTTTAGCAAAACTGAAACTTCTCTGACTTTAAATGAACTCTGGCTTTTAAAACCTGATTTTCCATTTAGTCCCTGGCTCGACAAGGCAAATGATAAAAAGTCAATTTATGTAAGTGCCTATCAAATGCGAAATATGGAAGGAATCAATAAGTACAAAAAAATTATTAAAGACAATAAATTAAATTCTCTTGTTGTTGATATGAAAGATGATTACGGACTTTTGCGTTTTGAACCAGAAAGTCAGCTTTTAAAGCAAAAAGGAAAGGTTACTCAGTACAAAATCAATTTGAATCAATTTGTGAGCGAATTTAAAAAAGAACAAATTTATCTTATTGCGCGAATTGTTGTTTTTAAAGACAGAAATCTTGCAAATTATGGCAAAAAACAATACGCGGTTTGGGATTACAAAAATAATATTCCTTGGGTTGGCGTTAAAGGATGGGGCGAACCTGCAACTACTGACAAAGATGGAAATGAAATAGAAGCAACACAAACTTCTTATTACGATGAAAATTGGGTTGATCCTTACAGCTAAGAAGTTTGGGAATATAATATTGAAATTGCAAAA
The DNA here is from genome assembly GCA_964503435.1 of uncultured Treponema sp. GTDB lineage: Bacteria > Spirochaetota > Spirochaetia > Treponematales > Treponemataceae > Treponema_D. The sequence goes on along the minus strand of CAZDAY010000188.1, from coordinate 12 downwards.
GAATTAATTGAA
>CAZDAY010000187.1:0-3778 GCA_964503435.1 uncultured Treponema sp. | reverse complement strand
TATATAACTTTAGTTAATTCTTGTTGAAGGTTCAAGTATTTATTATAATGACTTTGCTTCAAGAAGTTGTATGACTTTTGAAATTTATTTTTGGAGATTTTATGACAGGCGAAGAAAAACAACTAATTTTTAACTTACTGAAAACTGCATCATCCTGGAATTACGCTTACACTTCGCCAGATTTTGATGAAAACTCTTTTCCTAAATTTGAAGATGATTTTGTAGAAATTGTAAGTGCACAGAAAATTCAAGAAGTTAAAACGCAAAATATTAAAAATCCAGAAAATCAAAACTTTACGCAAAAATTTGATAGAAGTTTTACAGAAAATTCTGAAATAAATGTGCAAAATCAGCAAGAAAATGCAAAGTTTTCTGAAAAAACTGAAACTTCCTTGCAAAATTTTCAAAATCAAAAGACGCAAAATCAAAATTTTATGCAAACAAACGGTTTTTCAAATTCTGATTTAAATGATGAAGAAAAAAATTCCTGGAAATCACAATCAGAAGAAAAGTTAAAAGAAATTTTAAGTAAGGCGATGAAAGCTCAAGTTGAACAAAATGTTCCTCGCGAAAAAACTGAAAATTCTTCATTTTACAATGTGAAAAATCAGCAAAATCAGCAAGAAAACGCGAAGTTTTCTGAAAAAACTGAAACTTCCCTACAAAATGCGCAAAATTTTCAAAATCAAAATCAGCAAAAGGCAAATTTTTCGCAGCAAATTGCAACGTCAAAAGAAAATGCACAAAGTTTGCCAGAAATTCAAAATATTGCAAAAAAAATCAGTGAATGTCAAAATTGCATACTTTCTAAAACCAGAACAAATACAGTTCCAGGCGAAGGAGTTCAAAATCCGCTTGTTATGGTAATTGGTGAAGGTCCGGGCGAAGAAGAAGATTTGAGTGGACGTCCGTTTGTTGGAAAAGCCGGACAGTTGCTCGACAAAATGCTCGCTGCCATAAATTTGGACAGAAGATTAAACTGTTATATTGCAAATATTGTAAAATGTCGTCCGCCAAGAAACAGAACGCCAATGATTGACGAATCTCAAGCATGCAAGGGATTTTTGCAGGCACAAATTCACGTTTTAAAGCCAAAATATATTTTAGCAATGGGAAGAACTGCCGTTCAAAATTTGATAGAAACTTCAGAAGGCATAAATGCACTCAGAGGAAAATGGCTTTCTTGCAATGGAATTCCGCTTATGGCAACTTATCATCCTAGCGCCTTGTTGCACGACGTTTCTTTAAAGGCACCAGCATGGCAAGATTTAAAATTGTTCAGAAAAAAGTTGATTGATGAATATCCAAAATATGACGAAGAATTTAGGCAGTTTAAAGCGAATTTTGCATCAAATTCTTAAAATTTAGGACAGAAAATTGGAAATTTTTATAAACGTTGTTTTAAATTTGCCATTAAATCAAACTTTTACTTATCTTGAGCCTTTGGAATCATCTCTTGAGGCGATGAAATCTGACGGTTTAAGTGGCAATTCTGGCGGTTTAACTGAGAGTTCTGGCGGTTTAACTGAGAGTTCTGGCGGTTTAACTGAGAGTTCTAGCGGTTTAACTGGCAATTCTGGCGGTTTAAGTGAAAAATCTGCGCTTTCAAAACAGGATTTTGCGGTTTTGCCAGAAAAGTCTTCTGTTGTGCCAGAGGATTTTCTAGCGCAAGAAAAGTCAACTGTTGTGCCAGAAAATCTTTTGCCTCAAGAAAAGTCAACTGTTGCGCCATCATCATCACAAAAAAAATCAGAAATCAGAGAAGAAAATATTTTTTACAGAAATTTTGGACGAAGAGTTCAAGTTCCGTTTGGAAATAAAAAACTTGACGGATTTGTAGTGGGAAGTTTTTTGTCTATTCCAAAAGAATGTAGCGTTCCCAGAGAAAAAATCCGTTATGCAAAAAAATTTGTTGATAAAATTCCACTTTTAACTCCAGAACTTTATTCTTTGGCAAAGTTTATGAGTTCATTTTACATAAGTTCGATTGGTGAATGTGTTTTTACAATGATTCCTTCAGGAAAGCGCGAAAGTTCAATTCCAAGTTTTTCATTTCTTGAAGATGCTGAAAATTTTCAAAAAAAGACTTTAAGCGATGAACAAAAAAATGCCGTTGATGAAATTCTAAATCAAAAAGATAAAAATTTATTTCATTATCTTTACGGAACAACTGGTTCTGGAAAAACTGAAGTTTTTTTAAGTATTGCACAAAAAATCATTGATAAAGGAAAAGGCGTTATTTATCTTGTGCCAGAAATTGGATTAACGCCACAAGTTGTTGAAGCAGTTGTTAAAAGATTTGGAAACACAGTTGCGGTTTTACATTCAGGACTTACGCCAAGTCAGCGACTTACTGAATGGAAGCGAATTTTGAATCAGGAAGCAAGAATTGTTATTGGCGCAAGAAGTGCAGTTTTTTCGCCAGTTCCAAATTTAGGTTTAATTATAATCGACGAAGAGCACGATTCTTCTTATAAATCTGGTTCTTCCCCAAGATATCACGCAAGACAAATTGCAATGAAAAGATGCAGTCAAAATAAAATTCCTTTGGTGATGGGTTCAGCAACTCCAAGCGTAGAAGCATGGCATTCAATGGAAATTGGTCAAATAACAAAACATTGCTTAACGCAAAGACTCGCTGGAGGAGCAGTTCCTGAAATCAGTGCAATAAATTTGTCAAAAGAACATTCATCAACTTGCATTTCAAAAACTTTGGAAAATGAAATAAATCAAACTCTTAAAGAAAAACGCCAGACTATTTTGTTCTTAAATCGAAGAGGATTTACGCATTTTTTCAGATGTAATACTTGCGGATTTGAACTTAAATGCAAAAATTGTTCCGTTTCAATGACTTATCACAAAAATGAAAACAGATTGCGATGCCACTATTGTGGATATTCTGTACAACCGCCGCAGCAATGCCCTTCTTGCGGTTCACTAGATGTTGGTTATTCTGGATTTGGAACAGAATACATTGAAAGCGAAGTAAAAACAAAATTTCCTGGTGCAAAAGTTGTCCGTATAGACACAGATTCTATAAATCACAAGGGCGAACTTCAAGAAAAACTTGAATCTTTTAAAAAAGGTGAATTTGATATTCTTTTGGGAACTCAAATGGTTGCGAAAGGTTTAAATTTTCCAAAATTGAAATTGGTTGGCGTTATTTTAGCGGATACAAGTTTACATTTGCCGGATTTTAGGGCAAGTGAAAAAACTTTTTCTTTAATTACGCAAGTTGCAGGGCGCGCCGGAAGATTTTTTCCAGACGGAAAGGTTTTGGTTCAAAGTTATGCTCCGGAGCAGGAAGCAATTTATTTGGCGGTAAAAAATGACGTTCAAACTTTTTACAAAAAAGAAATTGAAAACAGAAGACTTTTAGATTTTCCGCCATTTTCAAGACTTTTAAGATTAGTTTTTCGTTCGCAATTTGAAAAAACTGCAATTCTCGCCTGTGAATCTGGGGCAAAAATTTTAGCAAAAAAAATAAAACCTTCAACAGAAATTCTGGGGCCGGCAGAATGTCCGCTGGAAATGGTAAACGGTTCGTATCGCCAGCAAATTATTTTAAGGTCAACAAATGTAAAAGATTTAATTGATGCAGCAAAAACTTTGGTTTGGGGATATAAAACTCCAAAAGATGTTTATATTGAAGTTGATGTTGATCCTGTGAACATGCTTTGATTTTTCTGGCACACAGAAAAATTTTCTGGCGTGAGAAAAAAATTCTCTGTCACACAAAATCTAAACATGACGCCTAATTCCATCAAATTTTATTTCC
>CAZDAY010000186.1:0-3779 GCA_964503435.1 uncultured Treponema sp. | reverse complement strand
ATATTATTATCATAAAGATATTTTCCAACACAGCGAATTGCATTTCCTGCCATTTTTCCTTCAGAACCATCAAGATTAAAGAAACGCATTTTAGCATCTGCCAAAGAAGATTTTTCAATTAAAACCAGAGAATCCGCGCCAATTCCATTATTTAGTCTGTCGCACAATCTAACTGCAAGTCCAGCCGGATTTTGAATTTTCTGATTCATTGCGTTAATTACAATAAAATCATTTCCAGTTGAATTCATTTTGCTGAATTTAATCTTTTGCTTTGTTTTGCGAAGAGAATTTATGTCAACCAATTCAACATTTTCCGCAGAATATTTTGATTTTAAACAATTAGCGATTGCGTTTGCTGTATCAATGGCGGTTAAACAAGGAATATCTCGCTCAACTGCATGACGGCGCATTTTAACAGAATCCGCACGAGGATCACGCCCCTTTGCAGAAGTCGAAATTACATAATCAATTTTTCCAGAATCAAGAAGCGTTAAAAGATTGTTTTTTGGATTTTCATGGATTTTATTTACAAGTTCAACATCCATTCCAAAATCTCTGATTGTTTGAGCATTTCCTTCTGTTGCATAAAGCTTAAATCCCATATCATAAAACTTTCTTGCAAGATCAGGAAGTTCATAACGGTCAGTTTTTCTAACGCTGAACAAAACTCCGCCGGAACGTTTCATATTATAACCGGCACCAATCAATCCTTTAAAAATAGCCTCTTCCATTGTTGAAGCAATCCCTAAAACTTCGCCAGTTGATTTCATTTCCGGACCAAGATGAGTGTCAACATCCATCAACTTTTCAAAACTAAAGACTGGAACTTTTACAGCAAAATAAGGTGGCACGCGATAAAGTCCAACTCCGTAGCCAAAATCTTTTAGTTTTCCACCAAGCATTGCTTTAACTGCCAGTTCAACCATTGGAACTCCAGAAACCTTGCTAATGTATGGAACTGTACGGCTGGAACGAGGATTTACTTCAATAATATACAAATCATTATTGTAAATAAGATATTGAATGTTAACCAAACCCTTTGTTCCCAAAGCAAGCGCAAGTTCTCTACTTTGATTTATAATTTTCTCGCGCAAAATATCATTTAAATTCCAGCTTGGATAAACTGCGATTGAATCTCCAGAGTGAATTCCAGTTCGCTCAATGTGTTCCATAATTCCAGGAATCAAAATATCTTTTCCATCGCAAATTGCATCAACTTCAAGTTCTGTTCCCATCATGTACTGATCAATCAAAACTGGATTTTCAATTCCCTGCGACAAAATGATTTTCATATATTCGTGAACATCAGCATCATTAAACGCAATAATCATATTCTGACCGCCCAAAACATAACTTGGACGCAACAAAACTGGATATCCCAAATCTTTCGCGGCATTTATTGCTTCTTCTTCTGTAAAAATTGTAAGCCCACGCGGACGATTTATATTCAACTTTGCACAAAGTTCTTCAAAACGCTCTCTATCTTCTGCAAGATCAATAGAATCTGCGCTTGTGCCCAAAATGCGAATTCCCTGACTATCTAAAAATTTTGTAAGTTTTATAGCAGTTTGACCACCAAAAGCAACAACTACGCCAATCGGATGCTCCGTGTTTATAACGCCCATAACATCTTCTGGCGTAAGCGGTTCAAAATACAAACGGTCGGAAGTATCAAAATCCGTAGAAACTGTTTCTGGATTATTGTTAATTGTAACAACATCATAGCCAAGCTTTTTTAAAGACCAAACACACTGAACGGACGCATAATCAAATTCAATTCCCTGACCAATTCTGATTGGACCGGAACCTAAAACAATAATCGTGCCCTTACTTGATTTTTTACCTTTCTTTTCCCGCAAATCAAGAAATTCTTCTGCTTCGTTTTCTTTATCATAACCGCCATAAAAATACGGAGTTTCCGCGTTAAATTCGCCAGCACAAGTGTCAACCATTTTATATTTAGCTGGAATATGAGCCAACTTTCCTTTTTCAACAAGACGAGCCGCCTGTTTCGCTTCTTTTAGAATGCCATTTGAGCCAACAATTTTAACGCCGCAAAGTTCTTCTATAACTTTATCAGGATAACCATAATCTTTTGCCTGCTTATAAAATTCAAAACTTAGTTCGCCATTTGATGATTTGATTTTAGCAAATTGTCTTTCCATTTCAGCAAGATTTTCAAGATGAGCCAAAAACCAATTATCAATTTTTGTGATTTTATTTATTTCTTCAATCGACATAATCTGGCGTTTTAAAGCCTGGAAAATAGCAAAAATTCTTTGGTCGGTACAATCAGCAACACGTTTTTTAATTTCATCATCACTTTCTTCTTCAAAAACAGGAAGATTTAAAGAATTTACACCAATTTCAGCACCACGAGCCGCTTTCATAATCGCCATTTCAAAATTATGACCAATCGCCATAACTTCTCCAGTCGCTTTCATTTGAGTTCCAAGTTTTCTTGAAGCATAAACAAATTTATCAAAAGGGAACTTTGGCATTTTTACAACAACATAATCCAAAACTGGTTCAAAACAAGCCGCAGTTTTTTTAGTAACAGCGTTAGGAATTTCATCAAGCGTATAACCAATCGCAATTAAAGCAGCAACTTTTGCAATAGGATAACCAGTCGCCTTAGAAGCAAGTGCCGAAGATCTGCTTACACGCGGATTTACTTCAATAACCGCATATTCAAAACTATCAGGATTTAATGCAAACTGACAGTTACATCCACCTTCCATTCCAAGCGAAGAAATAATATTTAACGCAGCCGAGCGCAACATTTGATATTCTTTATCGCTCAAAGTAACCGCCGGAGCAATTACAATAGAATCGCCTGTATGAACGCCAACCGGATCAAAATTTTCCATTGAACAAACTGTTAGCACATTTCCTGCACTATCACGCACAACTTCAAATTCAATTTCTTTCCAGCCAGAAATACATTTTTCAACAAGAATTTGATGAATTGGAGAACGATGCAAACCATTGTGAGCAATTTCATCAAGTTCCTCATCATTATTAACAATTCCACCGCCAGTTCCACCAAGCGTAAATGCCGGACGAATAATTGCGGGAAAACCAATTTCATTATGAATAAAATCAGCAGCATCTTCAAAAGTTGTAACAACCTTAGACGGAATACAAGGTTCTCCAATAGATTCCATTGTATCCTTAAACATCTGGCGATCTTCTGCCTTATCTATAGTTTCCGGTTTTGCACCCAAAAGTTTAACATTGTGTTCCGCCAAAAAACCAGATTTTGCCAGTTCCATACAAAGCGTAAGACCCGTTTGCCCACCAAGCGACGACAAAATAGAATCAGGTTTTTCTTTTTCAATAATGCGTTTAATTGTTTCAGGAATAAGCGGTTCAATATAAATATGATCTGCCATCGCATGATCTGTCATCAAAGTTGCCGGATTTGAATTTACAAGCACAACTTCAAGTCCCTGCTCTTTCAAAGCCTTACAAGCTTGAGAACCCGCATAGTCAAATTCTGCTGCTTGTCCAATAATAATAGGTCCAGAACCAATCACCATAACCTTGTGAATATCCGAATTTAATGGCATAACATTCTCCCAAAAACTTTATTGCTGCGACAAATATTGTCTACTTCAATTTTCTGACTTTAAAACTTAAAAAAAAACTGAACCCGCAAAAACGAATTCAGTTAATTCTGTTTAAATTCAAAATTCATAAAATTTTTATAAAAAATAATTGAACTAATTGCCTTTCGAGTTTGTTTGTTTTTCCAACTAATCCATTTATTTTTCATA
>CAZDAY010000185.1:0-3793 GCA_964503435.1 uncultured Treponema sp. | reverse complement strand
ATCTATAAGAATAAAAGTATAAAATTAAAATTTGTTCTGCTGTTTTTGATTTTGCTAAAGATGAAAATTGAAAATCATGAACTGGCAAAATTTAAAATTTTTATAATAACTTTTAGATTTTTTTAAGGACATTCGTATGGAAAGAAAAGCACAAATCATCGACCTTTTAAATAAGGAAAACAAAAAACTTAACTCAATATTAAGTGGACAATCAACTGTTTATAATTGTGTTAAAACAAAAAATTGGATTGATTTAAGTTTTGCCCTGGAAAATCTGAATAAGTTAAGCGATGAATTTTATAAATTGGATTGTAAGCGCGAAGAATTTTTTAGCAGACAATCAGAAGATTTTAAAGATAAAGAAATTTCAAATTTAATTTTTGAATTAAAAAATAAACTTATAAAAAGTAAAATCGAAAACGATGCATTGAATTCTTATGTTAACACTTGCTCAAAATTTATAAATGGAATTCTTGATGAATGTATCCCACAGCAAAAAAATACTTTGTATACAAAATCAGGTTCTATAAAAAAGCCTGCAATGCACAGCGTTTTAATCGACAAAACTTTATAGGAGGAGGAAATTATGGCTAGTTCTTTTGCAGGAATTGAAATTGGCAAGCGCAGTTTAATGGCTCATTCTACACAAATTCAAACGGCGGGTCACAATATTTCTAATGCAGATACAGAAGGATATTCTCGTCAAAGGGTAAATGTAAAATCTTTTGATCCGCTTTATCGACCTGATTTAGAAAGAGCGATGGTTCCTGGTCAAATAGGGCAAGGAACTGATGTTTCTTCAATAACTCGATTAAAAGATGATTTGCTTGAATCAAGAATTGTTGCGCAGGGAAATGAAGAATCTTACTGGGAAACACGAAATAAATATTATGAAATGATTGAAAGTGTTTATAACGAACCCAATGATATTTCTGTCCGCTCAAATATGGACAAGTTCTGGCAGGCATGGCAGGAATTGTCAATGTATCCGGAAAGTGATGCTGCTCGCCAGGTTGTTGTTAGTCGTTCAGAAAGCCTTACAAATTCAATTCAGCAGCAATTTAAATCGCTTGATGCAATAGGTCAGCAGATAAATGGCGACATAGAAGCGACAGTAAAGCAGATTAATGATTTTTCACGCCAAATTGCAGCGCTTAATCATGAAATTGTAAGAGCAAAGGGAATGGGCGATAATCCAAACGATTTAATGGATCGCAGAGATAATCTTGTGGAAAAATTGAGCCATTTAATAAATGTGACTGTGGTTTCAAAAGATCCAGACGAATTTATGGTTCACACAGACGGTCAGGTTATAGTACAGGGAAGTCTTGCGCGACAAATTGAAAGTGTTGGGCAAATAGACAACAACGGTTATGGAAAATTAGTTTGGGCTGACACAAAGCTTGATGCAGAATTCCGTGGCGGACAGTTGGGTGCCTTGCTTGAACTTAGAGATAAAGATGTTCGAAATCAAATTCAATCATTAAATACAATGACGCTGAATTTTGCTGATTTAGTAAATGATGTTCACAGAAATGCGGTTGGAAAAAACAATGTAAGCGGTCTTGATTTTTTCACTCAACATGATTTTATTGAAAATACGCAGGGAAATTATGATAGAAATGGTGACGGAATTGAAGATACGAGTTATATCTTTAGAATTACTGGAACAAATGAATTAAAACAAAACGAACAGATTGGTCTTGAAGGCATAATGACTTTTAATGCAAACGGTGAAAATGTTCAAGTAAGATATTTTGCTTCTGACACAGTTGCTGATGTAATAAATCGCATAAATGATTCTAATGGCGAAGTTAAAGCGTATCTTGACAGAAATAATCAGCTTGTTTTAAAAGCCACATCTTCTGCAAATCTTGAAAATCCTGATTTTGTAATAAGATATATAGAAGATTCTGGATTATTTTTGACAGGTTATTCTGGAATTTTACAAAACTCTGGCGAAGAAGGGGCGTATAATTTTGCTCAAGCGAATGCTGTAAATGCACTTTCAAGTGCTCAGTTTTCTGTTGCTCCACTTGCAAATCCGTCTGCCTACATTGAAATCAATCCGCAAATAAAAAATGATATTCAGTCAGTTGCGGCGGCTTTTCCTAACAGTCAGGGGTATGCTTCATCAAGCGATGGACGTGCGGCAGTAGAAATGGCTGCAATCAGAAATACAAAAATTATGATTGGAAGTGAACGTACTTTTGATGATTATTTTGCTGATACAGTTACAAATGTTGGTTTAAAAGGCGAACAGGCGGAAAATCAATTTACAAGTTATACAAAAATTATGAATGATTTAAGAGATTTGCGGGACAGCATTAGTGGTGTAAATATTGACGAAGAACTTGCTGATATCATTAAGTTTCAACACGGATATAATGTTGCGGCAAAATTCGTAAGTGTTCAAGATGAACTTTTAAATACTCTGATAAATAGACTTGGAGTTTAATAAGTTTTTAAATATGTCATGCTGAACTTGATTCAGCATCTGTAAATAAAGAGATCCTGAATCGAATTCTGGAATGACACTACTTAAAAAGCGGAGGAAATTATGCAAAGAATAAGTTCACAACTTAACAACACAGATACACAATATTATTTAAGAAAACAGGAAGTTAACCAAAATAAACTTAACCGCCAGATTGGAAGTCAAAGTAAAATTGGTTCGCTTCGTGATGATCCAATTGCTGCTGGACATTTAGTTCGCTACGAGTCGTATTTGGGTCGTGTAAATCAGTTTGAAAAAAATGCACAAACCCTGGTTGACCAATTTCAAGTTCGCGAAGGATATATGAATCAGAATTTGCAAATTATGCAGCGAGTAAGAGAACTTGCGGTTACCGGAGCGAATGGAACTTATACCCCAGACGATTTAAAAAACATGGCTGTGGAAGTAAATGAACTTTTAAAAGAACTTGTTCAAAATGCAAACGCAGTTGGCCCTGATGGAAACAGTTTATTTGCTGGAACAAAGACAAAATCTCTTGCGTTCGATGTAGTTTTAGGAAATGTTCCTGGCGCAAATGAAGCGTTGATTGAAAATGTAAAATATAACGGCGATGTTGGTCAAAATAAAATTGAAGTTGATGAAAATGCGTATTTGTCAGTTGATAATAGCGGAAACAAAACTTTCTGGGCTGAACCACAAAAATTGATGGGGCAGAGAGATTTAACTTCCTGGCAATCACTTTCAGATTCAAAAATAAATATTGACGGAACTGACATAAAAATTAAAGCGGGCGACAATATTTTTTCGCTGATTGCAAAAATCAATGATTCTGGAGTTGCCGTAAAAGCAGAAATTGATCCTGTAACTAACGGATTAAATTTAACAACCACAGATTCGCATCAAATTTGGATTGAAGATAAAACTGGAACAACAATGGCAGAACTTGGAATTATAAAAGATTCCAGTCAGCTTCCTCCGTATAATATTGCTGATAATGTTCGCGTAAGTGGCGGTTCCCTGTTTGACACAGTAATTTCTCTGCGCGATGCAATGTTTAAAGGCGACACAGAATCTATTGGCGGACGTTTGCTTGGTTCCATTGATTTGGGGCTTGGAAATCTTGAAACTAGAATTGCAAAAAATGGAAGTGATTACGAACGTGCTATGAATAATGTTGAGCGGTCAAAGACAAATTCTTTGAATACTGTAAAACTTGTTAGCCGCGAAGGTGATGTTGATATTACAAAGGCAATTACTGATTTAAAAATGATGGAATATGTAAATCAAGCAACAATGAGTAATGCCGGAAAAATGTATTCAAGCACGCTTCTTGAT
>CAZDAY010000184.1:0-3827 GCA_964503435.1 uncultured Treponema sp. | reverse complement strand
AGTAATTGCAATACCAATCAAAATTGAACCAGGAACTTTTAAAATATAAAGCACGATTGTAATGATTAAACCTAAAACAGCAACAATAGCCGCTTTATTTGACATATTAAAATTTACAAATCCAATTAAAGTGCCAGTTTCTGTAGAAACAATTCCTGCATTTGCAAGTCCAATAATTGCGATAAAAAGTCCAATTCCAACTGCAACCGCTTTTTTCAAACCTTCTGGAATAGATTTTATAATTGCTTCACGAACACCGCAAAGTGATAAAACAATAAATAAAATGCCTTCTACCAAAACTGCAGTTAATGCAAGTTGCCAAGTGCATCCCATTCCTAAAACTACTGTATAAGTAAAAAATGCGTTTAGTCCAAGACCAGGAGCCAAAGCAACAGGAAGATTTGCTAAAAATGCCATCACAAAAGTTGCAAGAGCAGCAGAAATTGCAGTTGCCGTAAATACAGCGCCCCAATTCATTCCCGATTCTGAAAGAATATTTGGATTAACAGCCAAAATATAAGCCATCGCTAGAAAAGTTGTTATACCCCCTATAACTTCTTTGCTAACGGTAGTTCCTCTTTCTTTAAGTTTAAAAATTTTTTCCATAATTAAAGTCCTCCGTTTATGGAATTTTATGGAAAAAATATAACATAAAATTATATACTGTGCAAATATTTCATTTATTTGGAGCACACTTTTCTGCTTACGTCCGTCCTGCCAGGGTTCCGGCATTCGCCTCCATTCTTCCGCTTCGCTCCAGAACTCGCTCCGTTTTACTCCGCTCGCCCTTATACGACGGGCTAAGTTCTTTTGTTTACAAGAATTTTTCTGGCATTTATAAAATTCATTTTTCAAGAATTTCTTTCAAGCGCAAATTTATTACATCAAAGTTTTCCCTTTTATGCGGAAAGTCGCAATCTTTACAGGATTTAATTCCAGACTTTGTGTAATAAAAATTACCTCCACATTTTTCACCCAAAAAATACAAAGGACAATAGCAAAAAAGACAATTAAAATCTTCAAGTTTATCAATTTTGTGACAAGGAAAATTTTCACAGTCGCGGTGTTGGAAAAATTTATAATTTTGATTATTAAGATTTTGTGTACTTTGCATTTCAACAATGGAATTTTTTGTGCAAGAAAAATTTTTATTTGCTTCATTAAGATTTTTTAAAGTCATTTTGTTTCCAAGTGAATTTTTAAATTCTCTGCAAGATTTCACAAATTTTTTTGCAAACTGTGGATTTGAATTGTAATATAAATGCGTAAATCCCCACCAGAAATTTTTACCTGTAAAAGAAGATTCCCAAGTTTTTTTTGAAATCGGTTTTTCTGACACGCAAGATTTTCCATTGGACGTACTGTCAAAATAATGAAATTCGTGTCCGCGTATAATCGAATTGTTTTTTAAAAAACTTGAAATTTTTTCTTTAACCGAAACATAACCAAATCTGACAAGTTTATTTTTGTCATAAACATCACCGTCAATTATTCCAAGCATTTTGTAAGATTTTTTATTTTTCAAAATTAAATTTTTGTGAAGATACATAAAACCGCCACATTCAGCAATCGACGGGATTCCTTTTTGAATTGCATTTACAATCGAATTTTTCATTTGCGAATTTGATTCAAGTTGTTCAGCAAAAAGTTCTGGATACCCTCCTCCTAAAATTATTCCATAAACATCTTTTGGAATTTCTTTGTCGTGCAATGGTGAAAATTCAACAATTTGTGCGCCTTCATTTTTTAAAAGATTTATATTGTCTTCGTAGTAAAAACAAAACGCTTCATCTTTTGCAAGTGCAATTCTAATTGGATTTTGCAGATTTTCATTTTTTTCATTTAAAAGCAAAGTTTCATTTTTTTTATCAGTTTGAATTTTTAAAGGCGGAGCATTTTCTGCAATTTTATAAATCGCATTTAAATCAACTGTTTTAGATAAAATTTCTGCACTTTTTTTTGTCATCTCTTTTATGTTTTTAATTTCGTCGGGAAGTTTCAAACCTAAATATCGACTTTCAATTTTTAAATCTTTCTGTTTTGGAAAATAACCTAAAACTTTTATTTTAATTTCTTTTTCAATCAGCGGGCATATTTTTTCATAAAGCATTTTTGAAGCATTGTTTAAAATTATTCCTTTTATCAAATTTTTTTTGTCCATTAAAAGGAAACCTTTAATTTCCGCAAGAAGACTTAAAGCCATTCCTCCCGCATCAACAACAAAAATAATTGGACAATTTAAAGTTTGTGCAAGATGATAAGTTGATGCTTTTTCTGTAATGCAACCAAGCCCGTCGTAAAGTCCCATAACGCCTTCGATTATTGAAAGTTCACTGTCATTTTTTTGAGTAAAAAGAATTTTTGTTTTTTCTTCATCAGTGAAAAATAAATCTAAATTTTTTGACGGAAGTTCCAAAATTTTTTTGTGAAACATTGGGTCAATAAAATCTGGGCCACATTTAAAGGCTGAAACTTTTTTGCCATTCATAGAAAAATATTTCATCAAAGAAATGCTGATTAAAGTTTTTCCACTTCCACTTTTTGGAGATGCAATTATTATGCGCGGAATTTTTTTCAAATTCTTTTTCATTTTTTCACCTAATAAATTTCAAAATCAGTTTTTAAAATCAAAAGAAAACACGAACACGGGATTTAAAGAATTCATTATATTGAAGTTTGAAATTTTTACAGCCTTACTTATTGAAACCAAAGTTAATTCATCGTTTTGAATTGGAAAAGTTTTTATTATTTTTTCAATTTGACTTATTGATTCAAGACTTATTGCATTCATTACAATCCGCATATTTGGATTTTTTTCATAAAGTGAATTTAAAATTTCGTTTAACTTGCCGCCACTTCCGCCAATAAAAGCATGGCTTGGTTTTAAAAGATTTTTAAATGCCTGAGGCGCGCTTTCGTTTATTATTTGAATATTTTTGCAGTTAAATTTTTTTTGATTTTTTGAGCAAAGTTCTGTTGCTTCTGGATTTGAGTCGATTGCAAAAATTTTTAATTCTGGCGATAAAAGCGAACTTTCTATTGAAATACTTCCGGTTCCACAGCCAATATCGTAAAGAACAGAATTATTTTTTAAGTTAAGTTTACAAAGTGAAATTTCGCGCACTTCTTCTTTTGTCATTGGGATTTTACTTCTTAAAAATTCTGAATCTGGAATTCCCGGCGTAATTTTATTTATAAAATTTTCCATAAAAATTTTCTCCAATTTTGATTTGATTAAATTTAATTTCTGTCAAAAATTATAAATCCGCAATACAAACCATTTTCTTCTATTTTAAAACATTCTTCTGGATTTAAAATAAAAATCTTTTCTTCTGGATATGAAAGTTGAAAACCTAAACATAATTTGCAATTTAAAATATTTTCTGATGAAATTTTTAAAATTAGTTTTGCGATTTTATAAATATCTTCAAGTCCACTTGTAATAAAAAAAATTTTTTCGTGATTTATTAAAGCATTTTGCATTTTGGGTTCCCAGACATTTTCTGAAATTCCGTGCAAACTAATAATTTTTGCATCTTGATAATCAAGCTCAAGTTTTGAACTTAAATAAGAAATTGAAGAAATCCCCGGGAAAATATTTATGTTTACATTTTGGTTGCCATAATAAAATTTTTCAAGTTCTGTTTTTAAATTTTTTGCTCCGCTAAAAAATCCCGTGTCTCCTGAAAAAAGAATTGAAATATTTGTTTCAGTAAAATTTTCTTTTTGTATTTCATCTAAAATTTTTACAACATCTTTTGCAAGATAATATGGAAATTTTTTTGCCTTGGATTTTACAGCATTTATCATTCTGGACGCACCAAAAA
>CAZDAY010000183.1:0-3830 GCA_964503435.1 uncultured Treponema sp. | reverse complement strand
TATTCCGTTTTGCTTTTCAAAATGTGATTATTGTGATTTTTTCAGGCAACACTGAAAAAATCACAATAATCACATTTTGAAAAGCAAAACGGAATATGAACATAAAGCGCAGTATTTTTTTTGCTGATTTTTTTTACACAAAATTTTTCTGCATTTTTCTGCGTAAATGTTCCCAAATTACTTTTTGATTTTAACATAAATTAAAAAATTCTAAGTTTATCAAATGGAAAATATTCAAAAAGAACTTTTCCTTTTAAGCGATTTTGTTTTACAGGGCCATAAAGTCTTGAATCAACTGCTTCAATTCTATTATCAGCAAGTACAAAATATTCATCTTCGCCCAAAGTGACTGGGCTCATATCTTTGCAAGGTCCCAAACCGTCCCATTCAGCAGGAATAGAATAAATGTGAATGTTGTAAGGTCTTTTGCAAAGTTCAAATTCTGTAAGAAAAAAATTTTGTTCTGCTGGTTTTACATAAACTATATAATCCTGAATATACAAAGTGTCGCCAGGCAAAGCAATTACTCTGCGGACAAAATCACGTTCTGTTATTTTTTTACTATAAGAGAAGGGGTCATATTTTTGAAAAGAAAACAAAGAAACAAATTTATTTGCAAAAACTTTGTACCAGGTTAAATTTTTATCTTCCTGCGATGAAATATAAAAAACATCTCCCCGATTTGGAGTTTTTATTAAAGGCGAAACAAAGACTGCGGAATTTTTTGCAATGTCGCTTTCCATTGAATCAGAACGGACAAAACAAGAAAATAATACAAAATTCAAAAATAATGTTAAAAACAAAATTATCCCGATTAAAATTGAAATAACTTTTACAATCTTTGCATTTCTTTCTTTTAACAACGAATATGAATATTCATAAACACTTTGTTTCATAAAATTCCTTAAAAAATTTGACGCTAAAACGATTTTCTAAATAAAGATATAATTTTATAAACTGATTTTCAAGACTTCACAAAAATTTGCCTGTTAAAATTTGCTGAAGAAAACTTGCTGGTTAAATTTTGATAATTAAATTCACTGATAAATTTTCTGCAAAACATAAGAATTAAACTTTGCCAGAAAATTCTCTGTAAACAAGCGAGATTTCTTAAAATCAGCATCAATCTTTATAAAACTAGACTTTTAAGCAAGTAAGTAATAAAATAAACTCTATGGCAGAAGGCAGAAAAATAATCGCACAAAACAGAAAGGCACATTTTAATTACACAGTTGAAGATTCCATTGAATGTGGCGTTGTCCTTGAAGGAACTGAAGTCAAATCTGTAAAAGAAGGAAGTATTTCTTTTAATGACAGTTTTGCGCTGATTGAAAACAATGAAGTCTGGATTCAGAATTTTCACATTTCAGAATATTCATATTCTTCTGTTTTTAACCATAATCCGGACCGAAAGAAAAAACTTTTGCTTCACAAAGATCAAATAAAACGATTAAAACGTAAGGTTGAAGAAAAAGGTTATACTTTAATTCCTCTTGATTTTTATTTAAAAGATGGTCGTGTAAAAATGACGCTTGGAATTTGCAAAGGTAAAAAGCAATTTGATAAACGTGCTGATATAAAAGAACGTGATATAAACCGAGAAATCGCAAGGGAATTTAAAAATTCTTACAAATAATTTAACTTAATTTTAACTTGGAGAAATTTGATTTCTAAAATGATTTCAAAAAGAAGTCTGTTTGCAAAAAGTATAATTCTCGTTTTAGCATTAAAAATAAATGCGGCTTCGTTCGTAGATTTTTATGCAACAGTCAGTTCTTCTTCCGACACAAATATGATTCGTATGACAACGGATCTTTTTTACACTCAGCTTCAGTCGCTTGAAGGCTACATTGTAAATGACAAAAGAGATATTCCTTTTTCAGAAGATAATGCGATTTCATCAAACATTGCGTTTTATGCCGAAATTCAAGAAGATAATCCAAGCGGCTGGATTTGTACATTAAATGCAATCAAAAATAATGAAAACAAAAATGTAAGTGCCACAAAAAAATATTCATCGTATTACAAAATTCTTATGGATGCAAAATCATCTTTGGAAAATTTGCTTTACAATTTAAATTCAAATCTTGATTCTGCAAAAAATTCGTCTGGAAATTCATCAGAAGATTTTAAATTTTCACAAAATCAAAATAATTTAAGCGAAGAACAGAATCTTGATATTTTAGCAGGAACATGGACCGGCGAAGATTCAATCGAAAAAATAATTATTACAAGAAGTGGCAGAGGTTTTGTAATTTTTAAAAATGGGGCAAACATGAACGTAAGTGTTGAAACCAGCGGAAATTCAGTAAAAATAAAACAGGCAGTTCGCTCAAATGCATCATTTTTTACAGAAATTCCAAGAACTCTCGCTTTACAAAACGCAACAAATGCTCCTACAATTGAATGGAATTTATCAATCAGTTCACAAAACACATTGGAAGGTAAAAAACAAACGCTTATTGAAGACACAGAAAATCCTGGAAAAGTCAAAACCGGAATAATAGATGTAAAGTGGACAAAAAAATTTTAACTTTCGATTTTAACCGCACCCTGCCTTAAAATTTTTATTGCAGAATTTCCAGATTCATCTTTTTCAATGCGGATTATTGTTGAAGGCAAGGCATTTTTTTTATCACCATCATCAACAATCAAAGAAACTTCGCTTTTAAATTCATCTTTGATTTTTGAAATTTCACTTAAAACTTCTTTTCCGCTTCGATTAACACTTGTACTATACAAAGGACTTTTACATTCTTGTATTATATTTCTAAGCCATTCATCTCCGGGGCAACGGAAAGCAACTGTAGGAAAATTTTGTGCTAAAGGCGAATTTTTTTTTGTATTTACGATTATAGTCAGTGGACCAGGCCATTTTTCTAAAATTTTTTCAGGAATTTTATCATCAGTGTAAATTTTTAAATCTGAAGGTTTTGCAATAAGTTGAATTAAAGCTTTGTTTTCTGCCCTGCCCTTTATTTTTCTGATTAAATCGTCAGTTTTATATGAAATTTGATTTTTTAAATCAACAATTCCGCTAAAACCGTAAACTGTGTCGGTTGGCAAAATGCAAATTTTTCCCTGCTTCAAAAAATCAACCGCAATTTTTAAAGAATTTTTATCATTTTTACTTTTTATAATCGGATTTTTAAAATCATTGCATATCATAAACAGCAGTTCCCTTTACAAAATGAACATATTTCTTCTTTTTGGGAAATTTAATATATCCTTTTGAAAAGTCATAAATCAAGAGCAAAACGTAAACCATCAAAAAAATTATGAATCCTGAAATTTTACAATATTTTTCTTCAACAAAATCAATATTTTTGTGTCTTAAAACTGAACCTGTATCGTAAAGAGATTTTTCGCGAACATTTAAACCGCTGATTTTTACCAGTTTTTCATTTTCGCCCACAAAGCCCAACTTTTTTGCATAAGCAGAAATTACGTCCATATCTTTTTCCAACGCAATTTTTTCCAGATTCAATTCATCATTTATTTTCTCCAAAGAAACTGTATGAGTACTCAAAATCCGTTTTTGTTCATTCATTTGATTATACGCTCTTAGTCCATCCGGGCCAAACAGAAAATCCATTGCAACATAAAACAAAGTGCCCGCAAACAAGGCAAATAACAATCTATATCTTTTCATTATGTTTTAATCTTCGGAATAAAAAAAAACTTTATTAAGTAAACTTAAAAAAATTCGAATTTTATAAATTTTTGAACTTTGCTCAAATTAAAATTGTGGAAAAATTACATAGAATATAGTAAAATTAACATCAAGTTGTATTTCAATTTTGCCGAAATTCAAAAGACAAGAATAATTT
>CAZDAY010000182.1:0-3848 GCA_964503435.1 uncultured Treponema sp. | reverse complement strand
GTATTTCTTATATTATACTAGTAAAATAGTAATTTGCTAAAAAAATCATTTTTTTGAGGTTAAAATATAAATTATGAAATCATTTGTCTTTTTAAATCGAAAAGGTGGAACTGGAAAAACTTCAATTAGTGTAACTTGCGCAATCAGTCTGGCACAACAAGGTTTTAAAACTCTTATAATAGACTGCGACCCTCAGGGAAATTCTAGCGCTTGGCTTGCAAAAAATTTTAAATACGAACTTGCAGATATTCTTGAAGACAAGGCAGAAGTTGAAAACTGTCTTGTCCAATCAGAAATTTCAGAAAATCTTTTTATAATTCCAACGTTTGCAATCAACGGAAGTTTGCAAAGTTATGCTTCGAGCACAAGAAATTATTACGCTTTTATTGACAAAATTTTTCCAAAACTTAAAACATTCGATTTTGTTGTTTTTGACACGAGCCCTGCTTTTGGTGATTTTGAAAAAGGAATTGCAACTTGTGCTGACAAAATTGTTCCTGTTCTAAAACTCGATCAATTTTCTGCAGACGGATTTCAAACCTTAATTGAAAATCTTATAACAACCACAAAAGAAATTCGCTGCTCAGACTTACTTGAAAAAATTTCATTTGTAATTTTAAATCAGCAAGACAAACGTATGAAATTTCAATCCCTTTTTGCAGAAAATTTTATGAAAAGTTTTGATGACACACAATTTCTTACTGTTCCAACAGACACAGCATTCGTAAAAGCGCAAATCTTAAAAAAATCCATACAGGACAAATCAATTCAGGCAAGAAAAGAAACTTTGGATTCAATTACAGAAATTACACAGGAGATGCGTAAATGAAAGTAAATCAAAGTTTTAACGCTGGCGCCACAAAAAAACTTAGCGAAACCAGTGAACTGGAAAACGCAATAAACAGCAACTTCACAAATAAAAATGTGCAAATCACACAATCAGCACAAGAAAATTCACTGAAATCAGAAAAAACTGAAAACTTAAAAAATCAAAATTTTTCTGGCACAATATCAACATCATCATCAAATTTGACACAAACAAGCGAAAATTCAACAAATTTTGCAAAAATTACAACATCAGAAAACGCAGCAAAATTAATATCAGCAAAATCAGCAAATTTAACGCTAGAAAAAACAGAAAATTTACCGCTGAAAAATTCAGAACTTTCAGAAACTGAAAATCAGAAAAAAGTAAGCAAAAAAAATCTTTCTCGTGAAAAAAGCGACACTTTTCCAGTTTATCTTGCACAAGGCGAACGTGCTCCTTACAAAGCATTTTGTGCAATACAAAACATTTCAATGAATCATTTTGTAGTTTGTGCAATGGATTATTTTAAACAAGAAATTGAAAACGGCAAAGTTGAAATTACAAAGCATGGTTACAAAAGGAGATAATTCATGTCTGACGATTTAATGCAAACAAAACTTTTTCCAGCAGAAAACACTGAAACTTCCGTAAAAAAATTCCGAAGTTATCTTTCAAGTCCTTTTATTGCAGCCGCGCTTCCTCAAAAAGATGTAAAAAAAAATGTATTCAAGCGAAAATATAACAACATTGAATTAAATCTTACGAGCGACACAAAAGTTCCTTTTGGAAAAAATGGTCGGCTTTTACTTTCTATTCTTACAACTCACGCAGTTCTGGGAAAAAGTTCAGGTCCAGAAGATCAAATTATAATCAAATACAATTCTCTGCAGCAACTTCTTGATGAACTTCAACTTCCAAAGCAGAGAGGCAAAGAAATAAAAGAACAACTAGAATGTTTTTCTGGCGCAACTTTCGTTTTTAGGGAAAAAATTGTAAGAAATTTGCAGAATGTACTTTTTAAAGATTTAATCAAAGATGATGAATTTAACGGAGAAAATGTAACTGCAACTTGGAATTCTTCTGGTGTAATTCCATTTTTTGATGGTTTCCAATATGTTGATTTAGAAAATTCCGAACAGGAAAAGCGAACTATTGGCATTACAATAATTCTGTCAAAATCTTTCAGAAAACTTTCACAAGAACACGCTGTTCCCATTGATTACACGGTTTACAAAAATATAACTTCAGTTGTGGGAAAAGATTTATATGCTTGGTTTGTTTACAGAAATAACAGTTTGCAAGAAGGGCAACCGATTCATATTTCGCGAAAATCTTTGGTTGACCAGTTTTTGCCTGTAAAAGAAGACAGTTATGAATCTGAAGAACGTGTAAACTGGAACACAATCAAAGAGCAAATTAAAAATATAAAAGAAAAATATTATCCAAAGTTAAAAGTTACAATCGACAAAAATAATGATGGAATTACTTTGTACAAAAGTGAACCTGCAATCAATGAAAATGACAAACGTTATATGTTGGTTTCTTCAAATCTTTAAATTTTTTATTTTTTTGAAGATTTTGTTTAAGTATTATTTTTAAATTTTACAAAAAGTAATTCTGGTTTGTGGCACGTTTTTTTATTTACGAAAATGGTTAAGTCACAGAAATTCAACGGATATCCACATTATCCACAAAGTAACTATTTGCTTTATTTAAACTATTTGTAACTATTTGTTTCTATAGAAGATATTGAAAATTTGTTACTCAGCGTTGAAAATTTGGAACTTGCATTTTTTATAAAAGTGCTAAGTCTTTATAATATAAGAAATTAAATGCTTTTGAAAACGTTGAAAATTTGTTACCAAAATCAGACTTTTCCACAGAAAATTTGTGTAAAAGCGTTGAAATTATGGAACTTAAAGTTGAAAAACGTTGAAAATTTGTTACTTGAGTTTTTTTGAGAAATAGTTCGCAGTGGGCTGTATAATAAGACTAAAAAATGCTGGTTGAACGTGCAACTACCATTTTTTAGCGGTAAAGTCATTGAGATTGTGCTTGCTGAACCATGTGGAAGTATTGAAATTACCATTCTGTTCTAAATTTATTAGACAGTTTTCCGTTGAAAAATTGTTACTTTTCGTAAAAATTTCTTAAATTTTCCTTTCCGTTGAAAAGTTGTTACTTAACTTGTATACAAATTTAGACATTTTCTTTGCTTTTTAGACAAATTTTTATAAAAAAGTAAAAATAAATCGTAAAATCATCAAGAAACGTTGAAAATTTGTTACTTAAAGGAAAATATAAAATACAGCGTTGAAAATTTGTTACTATATAAACGGAAAATGCTGAAAGTTAGAATGTAGTTCAAAAAGATTCGTTTAAATATTCTTTTGTGGTCATAATTTTTAAGTGCAGCGGACATAATCCTGAAAGAATTAGTTCTGTGGCGTTTTCTTTTTCTTTGTCTAAGCCGGAAACTGCGTCGCTCAGATAAATTGTATAAATTCCTTCATCAATTAAAGCGAAAACTGTGGAAAGCACGCAACATTCTGCAACAACGCCTGTAATTACAACGCGGGCAGCTTTTTTGGCGCTTTCCAAAACTTCTGGAATTGCGAGTGAAGAATAAACACTTTTTGTGTAAAGTGGAAATTTTTTTGCGACGACGGAAAGTTCTTTAACCATTTCGTTTGCGTAAGAATCGGAATTTACATCAGCATATTTTTCGTTATAATTTTTCCAAATTCCCTGTGGATTTTTTTCATTTGCGATGAATTTTGTGAAAATAACATTTTTTGCGCCAGAATTAATTAGTAAATTTATATTTTTAGAAACTTGATTTGTGTTCAGACATTCCCATTTTCCATTTTTTTTGTAAACATTTTGCATATCTGTAATAAGAAGCAAATCATTTTTTTGCATTTTGAAATTCCTCGACTTTTGCGGAAGATTTTTGTTTAGGTTTTAAATTTACGGTTAAATTTATTTTGTTTAAAATTTGATTTTATGTTTTTAAATTTTACTTTTTGATTTTCAGAAA
>CAZDAY010000181.1:1539-3870 GCA_964503435.1 uncultured Treponema sp. | reverse complement strand
AAAAATGGTTTTACAGATACGCTGAAAATTACCAGAATCACAAACAGTTTGATCGTGCAAGAATGATGTACAGAGGAATTTTGCAAAGATATAATCACGAAAAAGCTGCCGGTTTAAAATGGGCAAAAATGGAAAGTGATGATTTGTTCAACTACGAAGAAGCCGAAAGACTTTTAAAGCGCGAAGTGCTCGATTATCACATAAACGATTCAGAAGCAATTCTTCAGCTTGGTGATTTATATCTTGATTGGGCAACAGAAAAAGATTCTTCAAAATATCCACAAGCAAAAGAACAATACGATCTTTTAATTTCACTTTATGACGCAAACGACACTTATTTGAGCCGTCAAATGCGTTATTTTATTCGTACTGATAATTTGGCACAAGTTTTAAGATACAAGGAAATTTTTTATCCGCGAAAAAAATCTTTAGGTTCCCAGGATTTAACTGAACTTAGCGGATTTTTACTCGACAAGCGTTATGGAAAACTAAACGTTGCTGAAGAAAGTTTAAGATTTTATATAGAAGATTTGCGTTCACTTCTCGAACGTGCACTTACTGCCGACACTTCAAATCCAGTGGCGCATTATAATATGGCAAGATATTTTGTAGAAACAAATAATACAAATGCTGCAATTTATTCTTTAAAAAATGCTGTCAACTTTTTTGATTCACAAACAGTTCGCAACAAACGCGACACTTATAAATTTATAAATTCTTATCGACTTCTTGGTGAACAATATATTGAACAAAAAGAATATTTGCTTGCTGAAGAAAATTATGGAAAAGGAATAAATTTATTTGAAACAGAAAATGCTTCCAGCGGATTTGAAAGCACAGAGCAAGTTGGTCATCTTTACGCTGATTTGGCAGATTTGGATTACTTTGTTGCTGCTGACAACGATGCTGCCTTAACAAATTATATAAATGCAGTTGAAAATAAATATGACAATTCAAGTGTCCGCTATAAAATTGGTTATATTCAATATCAAAAGCAAAATTATCCAGCCGCACTTGGTTCGTTTATAAAAAGCCACGATTTTAATCCAAACGATATGAATTTAAATCTTGCACTTGCAAACACACTTTCTTTAAGTAACGATTCTTATGTCGCAAAAGCTTACTACGAAAATCTTATTGAACGACTTGATTCTGAGCGTGAAAAAAACAGAACTTTGTACAGCGGACAAGTTACCAGCAGCCAAAGAGAAATCATTGATATGTATATGAAAGTTTCAAATAATCTTGGAGTAACTTTAAGTCGGCTTGCAAATCAAACAGGAAACAGTGCAATGAATGCTCAAGCGATTGTTTATTTGCAGGAAAGTTTGCGTTCTTGGGATGCACTCACAAGAAATCCAGAAACAATGATAAGACTTAACGGTTCAAATTTAGCGGAACAAAATATAAAATATATAATAAATCCAATATCAACTTACAAACCAGAAATTTATACGGAAATAAAACGAACGCTTTACGGTGAAAAAGAAATTGAATAGAAAGTTTAATGTCGAAGAAAATCATTTTTCTCAGGGAATTTTAAAACGCCAGAAATCTATTCTTATCTTAAAAGAATTATTCAGAAAATCAATTCACATTTGTTCGGCAATAATTCCAGTTCTGCTAAAAAATTTTTATGTTCTTACGATAATTTTACTTTTTGCCGCAATTATTTTTTACACAATCAGCGAAATTTTAAGAATGCATGGAAAAAATGTTCCGCTGATTTCGCAAATCACTGTAATTGCTTCTCGTAAGCGTGATGAAAATAAATTTGTTTTGGGACCGGTTACTTTGGCTGCGGGAATTTTGATTACGTCTTTTTCTTACAAATGGCTTCCTGCGAGCATTGGAATTTTGTCGCTTTCGTTTGGTGACGGACTTGCAAGTTTGTTTGGAAAACTTTTTGGGCAAGTTAAAATTCCGTTTACTCAGGGGAAATCTGTGGCTGGCAGTTTGACTTGTTTTATAGCGATTTTTATTTCAAGTTTTTTGCTGCTTTATTTTAATGGAACAAATTTGAATTTCCTGAATGATTTTACAGAACTTTCTTTGATTTTAGCGTCGATTGGAATGTTTATAGAGGTTTTGCCGCTAAAAGATTTTGACAATCTGGTAATTCCAGTTTTGATTGGTGGAATTGCACAGTTTTTTTTATGCTAACATTTACGCTGTTATCTTGAACTCGTTTTAGGATCTGTCGCTTATAATGTTTTAAATCTTTTTATTTACATGTGGCTGTCTAAAAGCGTAAAAACCGGTGCTTGCATTTCGATTTTGCTCAGTATCCTCATAAACTTAGACAAGGAGGTTGCCGTAAATGCCAAAAGA
>CAZDAY010000181.1:0-1439 GCA_964503435.1 uncultured Treponema sp. | reverse complement strand
AAATGCCAAAAGATCCTGAGAATTTTGCAAAGCAAAATTCTCGTCATCGACAGGAGGTCGACACAACATAAAAGCAAAGTTTTACTACAAAAATTTTCTGTCTTACAAAAGATGGCGACAAGGAGGTCGCCGTAAATGCCAAAAGATCCTGAGAATTTTGCAAAGCAAAATTCTCGTCATCGACAGGAAGTCGACACAACATAAAAGCAAAGTTTTACTACAAAAATTTTCTGTCTTACAAAAGATGGCGACAAGGAGGTCGCCGTAAATGCCAAAAGATCCTGAGAATTTTGCAAAGCAAAATTCTCGTCATCGACAGGAAGTCGACATTATCTCCAAACATTCAAATTGTGAATCGAATACAAATATTTGTACGAGCCAAAAAACATCAGCAGGACCGCAATTCCAAATTCCAGCCAGCAATCTGTGTTTTGCAAAATAAAATATCCAAAAATTAAAATTACATAGCCAGTCAGAACTTTTTTCAAATCAGAATTTTTCTTAACAACAATATCAACAAGAATTAAAACAACAGTTGCCAGAAAAATGAACAAATTGAAAAATAAAAACATTTTTTTGTATCCGCAAAGAACCATAAAAGTTGAAGTTATCTTATTGGAATTCAAAGGCATAAGAAATCCGCCCAAAATCGAAACTAAAATCAAAATCAAAAAATTTCTTTCCATATTCTGGCGTTGCTCAAGTTTATTGAAACAAAATGAAAACAAAAGTGCCATTGGACCTAAAATTCTGCCGCCCATAATAATTTTAGTTTGAACCGTCAAATATTTTTCGTATGCTCTGGTAATTCCTGTAAGCGGAATAAAAAAGCGCAATTCTTCTGTAATCAAACTGATTATAAATGCTCCAAAAAAAACTATTTCCAGCGAAGGCGTTTTTGCGAAACCTTTTATAATTATTCCCGAAAGCACTGGTGCTGAAACTGCAAACAAAAAAATTCCTGCTAAACTTGCATAAGGATTGTATTTAAACAAAATCGAATTTGGAAAAATTTGAAATGTTCGTTCAACCTGCGAAATTTCTGGCAAAAAAATTTCCCCTTTTATAAAAGCAATCAAAATGCAAATAAATGTTAAAACTGCCACAGAAAAACCAAATATCATTAAAACAAAAAATAATTTATTTCGCGTTTTTACAGTCATACTCTAAGAATATTCAAGTCTTAAATTTTAGTAAAGTCCCGACATTCTGTCGTTTTGATGTTTTACTGTTAGGCAGAGCGAAGAGTTTGATAAATAACGAATTATAAAATTCATTCATCATATTTAGCGAACATTTTAAATTTTCTAAAGACAAATCTATTTTTTCCGATATTTAAAAAGTGAATATAGGCACGTCATTCTGAAATTGTTTGAGAATCTGTCCATAAAGAAAACTGAAACTTGTTCAAAAAATCGGGAGGAATTATGAAAAAACTT
>CAZDAY010000180.1:2033-3878 GCA_964503435.1 uncultured Treponema sp. | reverse complement strand
ATATAAATATGAAAAAGAAAATTTTAATTTCCTTAACTTTATTTTGCTTTGTTTCTTTAAGTTTTGCTCAAATCACTGTAAATCCAAACGAGCCTTTTTATACAAATGTTGAAAGCTGGCAAATGCGAAAAATTATTGATAATGTTCCGCCACTCAGACCTTATCCTCTTTCGGCAATAGAACAAATTATTATTCAAGTTATTCAAAATGGTGATAAAAGAGATGTTGAAATTGCAAAATATTATTGGGAAGAAATTACGCACAAAAAATGGTATTTAAATATTGAAGGCGAGGTTATTGCAAAAGTTGATGAAAGCGATAATCAAAATCTAAATGAAGACACTTTGTACGAACTTTTTCCTTCAGTAAACGGAAATTTAAATTTTTTTAACAGTTTTGTGAATTTAGGATATAAAATCGGACTTGTAGCAAGAACAAATACTGACGAATTAAAATTTCTTCCTGAATATACAAATTCTATGCACGACGCAATTCAAGATTATTCTACACTTGGGAAATTTTATACTTACCTTGATGTAAATAATGTTGTTTCTGTAGGATTTCCAAATCTTTATTTTCAGACTGGAATTTACAGATCTAGCTATGGACTTTTTTTGAATGAAGGTTTGGCTTTAAATGACACAGCGTATCACAGTGCAAATTTAAGTTTTACTTATTTTAATTCAAAAGTTTCTTATGCACAGCAACTTTCTGCTATTGGTGCTACAAAAAATTATGATTCAAGTTATTTAAGTCCGGATAAATTTCTGGCATTTCATCAGTTAGAATATAAATTTAATCCAAAATTCAGTTTTTCTTATTACGAAACAATTGTTTTTGGCAACAGATTTGATCCTTCGTTTATTATGCCACTTCCTTTTGCCGCAGCACAAACTTTAAGCGGTTCAAACGATAATTTGCAAATGGGCCTTGCTTTAAAATTTGAACCGATGAATGGAATTATGTTTTCTTCGGATTTATTTGTTGACAATCTGGACGTTGATAATTTATTGAAACTCAATTTTACTACATTAAATTCTTTTGCTGCAAAATTTGGACTTATTTATACGCCAGAAAATTCTTTTTGTACAAGAGTCGATTTAAATTATACGTTAGTTAGTCCGTTTACATATTCACATTATCAGTTTGAAGATGACGGCAGCATTTCTTCTTCTACAATCAATTATCAAAATTACACAAATTCTGGAATTAACATTGGAACTTCTTACGAACCAAATTCTGATGCAATAAATTTTACTTTGGATTTTGCGCCAGTGCCAGGTTTAAATCTTCGGTTAAAATCAACTTTTATGCGGCACGGAAATATTGCTGAAACTTATACAGAAGACGAAGCGATGTTTTATCTTCTTGCAGATTCTGGACTTTATGCAACTGACGGAACAATCAATACAAACACAAAAATTGCTTCCTCAAATTCAAAAACTGGTGAAAATGTGAATTCTGCGGTTTCTTATTTGAATTTCTTAAAACAGCGGCACGTTATGTATCTTATTCAAAGCGCATTCAGTGGGCAGTATAGTTTTGGAAAAGTAAAAAATATTTTTAATATTTCACTGAAATTTTTTTACACTTTTGAGTACATTCATAATTTTGGAGTTGATTCTAATATTTATCCGGGCGGTTCTGTAAAATCTAACACAGATAAGTCTGGAAAAGTTTATTACACGATTGGCTCTGATACAACGCAATACACAAAAAGTGATGTTGTTTCTTACTTTACAAATCTCTGGTCTTCAAAACTGGAAGATGTTGTAAATAATTATTTTTCTGTAGGATTGTGTTTGAAATTTTAAAAATCAGCAGAAATCTTGTCATTCGAACTTG
>CAZDAY010000180.1:0-1933 GCA_964503435.1 uncultured Treponema sp. | reverse complement strand
CGAACTTGTTTTGGAATCTGTTGAGTAAAGAAATTTAAAAAATTAGCAAAAATCAGCAAATTTTTTTGGAGAAAATTATGGCATTAAAACTTAAAGAAATTGATTTGGAAAAATATTCTGAAGTTTATCTTGGAAAGGTTGGCGAACTGGAACTCAAGGGTTCTAACATAAAAATTTTTGAAAATCAGCTTGTGTCAAATTTAAAAACTGCACTAGAAGCAGTTGACGCAAAAATTGCAACTCAATCTGGCAGACTTTATGTTTTTTGTACAAAAGAATCTTGCGAAGCAACTGAATATTCTTTAAATCATTTATGCGGAATTACGGCTTGGGCAAAAGTGCGACTTTGTGAAAAAAATATTGATTCAATAAAGACTGCGGTTTTTGAAGAAGGATGTGCTGCGAAAAAAAATGGCGCAAAAAGTTTTAAAATCAATGCTCGGCGCGAAGATAAAAATTTTCCAATGAATTCTTATGAAATTTCTGTGGAAAGTGCAGGTCCACTGTTTGACAAAGAAATTTTAACTGTTGATGTTCATAATCCAGATGTTTCAATTAATGTGGAAGTTCGTGATAAAGTTTTTGTTTATTCAAATCAGAAAAAAACTGGGCGAGGACTTCCGGTTGGCGTTAGTGGCAAAGGACTTTTGCTTTTGAGTGGCGGAATTGATTCTCCTGTTGCCGGCTACAAAATGATGCTTCGCGGAATGAAAGTTGAATGTATTTATTTTCATTCTTATCCTTATACTTCTGATGAAGCACAAAAAAAAGTTGAAGACTTAGCAAAAATAATTTCTCAGTATGGAGTTGATACTCATTTAAATATTGTGTCTTTTACAGATGTTCAAATGAAAATCAAAGCAAAATCTCCGGAAAATTATACAACTCTTATGCTTCGTCTTTGTATGATGAAATGTGCAAATATGCTCGCTAAAAGAATAAATGCAAATTGTTTGATTACAGGCGAAAGTTTAGGTCAAGTTGCAAGTCAAACTATAGAAAATCTTACGGTTACAGAAAGTTTTGCAGAATTTCCACTTTTGCGCCCACTGATTGGAATGGATAAAGAAGAAATTGTGGAAGTTGCTAGAAAAATCGGAACTTTTGAAACATCAATTTTGCCTTACGAAGATTGCTGTGTTTTGTTTAGTCCGCGTCATCCAATTTTACGAGCAAATCTTGAAGAAGCAAAAAAAATTTATCAGGAACTTGAAGTTGATGATTTAATTAAAAAATCTTTTGATGAAAGAAAAATTGTGCGTTATTCAATACAGGATTTTGTAAAAGAAAACTGGAAATAAACTGTAATATCCGAAGTACAATTTGCTAAAAAAAAACTGTCAATCTTATCGAAGTATAGTTCGGAATCTGTTGATTTTAAGATGCCTTACTTCGACCTTGCGGATAATGAGCAGCGTGAAGTTCACTAAGACTTTACTTTCCCAAATCTAAATTTCTGCGGTTGTAATCACTTGGCGGGCGTTCAATAATGCTCCAGTCAAATTCGAGAATTCCTTTTGGCGGAAAAAGTGGCGGTGCGGCTGGCTTTTTTTGACTGTTTTGATTTGCAATAATTTCTTCAATCGTTCTAGTTCCGTCAGTTAAAGTTAAATATGCGTCTCCAAAGGCACAAATTGTTGCATCTTGCGTTGTGTAAGTTGATTCTTGCTGATTTTCTTCATTAAGGGAAGTTTTTTGAATTAAAATTGAGTTAAAAGTGCATTTTTTTTCAAAAGAAGATGCTTTTTCTAAGTTTCGGATTTTTGTTCTGCGACCCAAAGTGCAAGTAAAAGTTTTATCAGCAATTTTTATATGCTTTGGAACGTAAAAAGTTTTGTTATCATCAGAAAAACTCGCCTTTGCGCCGGAATCAAATTCCATGTCGGTTTGCCAATATCTGATTTTGTAAATTTTATCATCATCAACATAATAC
>CAZDAY010000179.1:0-3932 GCA_964503435.1 uncultured Treponema sp. | reverse complement strand
GTAAAGGCTCCAAGCGTTTTTTTCTTACGAGAAAGAATTGAAACTTCCTTTATGAATCGAATAAAAACATTTTGTTCTTTCTTTATTGCAAAAATTTAAATTTTAAATTGTCATGCTGAAATACGTTAATCTGTGGTGCCTCTAACAAAGGGCATTCGCTAGTATTGAATACAAGGCTAATAAAAATTATAATCTAACTCTTAATTGAATTCGTTAAATTTAATAAATTTTGATATTTTTCAAAAACTAACGCTTTAAATGTTATGTAAAAAGCAAATTTTTTGGTTTTATTGGAGATAAAAATGAACAGAAGATTGATTACATCGGCACTTCCTTATGTTAATAACATTCCTCATCTGGGAAATCTTATTCAAATGCTTTCTGGCGATGTTTTTGCACGTTTTTGCCGAAGCAGAGGCTACGATACGCTTTATATTTGTGGAACTGATGAATATGGAACGGCAACAGAAACTCGTGCTATAGAAGAAAATAAAACTCCAAGAGAACTTTGCGATTATTATTATACTGAACATACAAAAATTTATGATTGGTTTAAAATTGATTTTGATAAATTTGGACGAACTTCAAATCAAGAATGTACAGAAATTACACAGGAGCTTTTTGAAGATCTTGATA
The DNA here is from genome assembly GCA_964503435.1 of uncultured Treponema sp. Classification (GTDB taxonomy): domain Bacteria; phylum Spirochaetota; class Spirochaetia; order Treponematales; family Treponemataceae; genus Treponema_D. The sequence continues at coordinate 3,296 of CAZDAY010000179.1, read as the reverse complement.
AAAATGGCTATATAAAAGAACACACAAACAAACAACTTTTCTGCAATCACTGTAATATGTTTTTGGCAGACAGATATGTTCACGGAACTTGTCCAAAATGTGGATATGAAGATGCTCGTGGCGATCAGTGCGACAAATGTGGTTCCCTACTTGATCCTATTGAATTAAAATCTCCTCGCTGTGCTACATGTGGTTCAACTCCAGAAGTTAAAGAAACTAAACATTTATATATTGACCTTCCTTCAATAAGTCCAAAACTTACAGAATGGATGGAAAAAACTTCAAAAGCTGGCCGCTGGGCAGATAATGCTGTAAAAATTACAAAGGCATGGATTCGTGATGGTTTAAATGAAAGAGCCATAACACGCGACTTAAAATGGGGAATTCCAGTTCCGAAAACTGGTTATGAAAACAAGGTGTTTTATGTTTGGTTTAACGCACCAATCGGTTATATGTCAATTACAAAGCAACTTTCGAATGAATTGAAAGCACAAAAAAAGCAAACATTTGATTGGAAATCCTGGTGGTTGCCAGAAGAATGTGAAGAATCAAAGGAAAAACCTCCTGTAGATTTATTTCAATTTATTGGAAAAGACAATATTCCTTTTCACACAGTTATTTTTCCTTGCACACTTTTGGGGTCAAATCATAATTGGACAAAATTATTTCACATGTCTTCCACAGAATATTTAAATTACGAAGACGGAAAATTTTCAAAAAGTCGAGGAATTGGTGTTTTTGGAACAGATGCGATTGAAAGTGGAATAAAAGCAGATGCATGGCGATTTTATATTTTTTACAATCGACCAGAAAAACAAGATTATCAGTTTACCTGGAAAGAATTCCGTGAAAAGTATAATGGAGAACTTATTGGAAATTTGGGAAATCTTGTAAACAGAACATTGCTTTTTGTTACAAAATATTATGATGGAAAAATTCCAAATGCTCCGGTTGATGATGAAATGTGGAATCAGGTAAAAGCACACGAAGCAAAAATCACAGAATATCTTGAGTGGGCAGAATTAAAAGATGCTTTCCATGAAATTTTTGCAATTTCTGATATTGGAAACAAGGCATTTCAAGATGGTGAACCTTGGAAAACCCGCATAAGTGAACCAGAAAAAGCGGCAAAACTTATTTTTAATTTGTGTTATTTAATTAAAGATTTGATGATTATGGCACATCCTTACATGCCACAGTTTACGCAAACAATTATGTCATATTTGGGAAAACATATTTCTGAAGAAAAATTTGGTGACAGTTTTATTGAAGGAAGTTTGAATTGGTCAAATTTAGGAAAAATGCAAGGTCTTTCGACAGTTAATTCACCTGCCGTATTTTTTACTCCGTTAGATCAAAAGACAGCAGATGCTTTCCGCCAGAAATTTTCAGGAAGTCAGACAGAACGTAAAACAGAAAATAAAAATCAGCAGAAAAAAGATAAAAAATCTCAAAAAAATGAAAATTTACCAAAAGAACAGTGGCTTGATTTTTATAATAAAAATATTGATTTACGAGTTGCAAAAATCATTAAAATTGAAGAAAATCCAAATAGCGACAAACTTTATGTAGAAACATTAGATGATGGAAGCGGAAATCCTCGAATAATTCAAAGTGGACTAAGAGAGTATTTAAAACCAGAAGAACTTTTGGGCAAAAATATTATTTTGGCGTATAATCTGGCACCACGAACAATGCGAGGAATTGAAAGTCGCGGAATGTTGCTTGCTGCAGATTACAAAGATGAAAATGGCAAAGATTGTGTTGAAGTTATTGAAGTTCCAAATTCTCTGCCTGGAACAAAGATTGTTCTTGAAGGTTCTGATATAAATGCAGAAAAACCAAACGAAATTCAAGGTGATGATTTCTTTAAAATTTCGATTCAAGTAACAAATAAAATTCTAAATCTTAATGGAACAAAATTGCTTGCGGACGCTCAAGAAATAAAAACTCAGCATGCAGAAAATAGCGAGGTTAATTAAAACTTCATGTCTACACGATTTTTACAAACAAAATTTTGGGCAGATTTTAAAGCTTTTCATGGCTGGACTTCGTATTTTTTTGATTTTAATAAGGAAACTTTCGCTTTAACAGAAGATAAAAATCAGAATTCGTCGGCGTCAGAAAACAGTCTTTCAGTTTTAGTAAGAAGTTTTTCTGTAAAAATTAAAAAATTTTCTGTGGCTTATGTTCCAATGGCTCCTGAATTTTCAGAAAGTCAAACAACAGAAAATTATCTGCTGGAAATAAAAAAAATCACTGAGCAATTAAAAAATTTTTTGCCAAAAAATACAATTTATATTCGTTTTGATTTGCCAGTTGATTTTGAAAGTTTAGAAAAGCGGAATTCTTTTACAGAAGAACTTTTAAAACTTGCCAAAAAAAATTCTTTTGTTTTAAAAAAATCAAAGGTTTCAATTCAACCGCCAGACACAACAATTCTTGATTTAAGTCAAACCGAAGAAGAAATTTTATCAAACATGAAAAATAAATGGCGCTATAATATTCGGCTTGCAAAGAAAAAAAATGTTGAAATTATAAAACTTGATTTTTCTAGTCCAAATTTTAAGAATTACTTTGATGAATTTTATAAACTTTTTAAAACTACAAGCGAGCGCGATAAGGTTGCTTTTCATGACAAATCATATTATCTGGATTTATTTGAAAAAAATGAAATAAGTCAAAAAGAATCTTCAAAAAATCCAAAAATTTATCTTTATCTTGCAAAACATGAAAATGATTATCTTGCCGGAATAATTACTTTGTTTTGTGATTTTGAGGCAGTTTATCTTTACGGCGCAAGTGGCAATTTAAAAAGAAATCTTATGCCTTCTTACCTTCTCCAATGGACAGCAATTCAAGATGCAAAAAAATTTAATTGTCCTGTATACGATTTTTATGGAATGCCTCCAAATGATGATAAATCACATCCAATGCACGGACTTTATCTTTTTAAAACTGGTTTTGGTGGAAAAATTGTTCACAGACCAGGAAGTTTTGATGCTGTTTTAAAACCATGTTTTTACAAAATTTATTCTTTGGCAGAAAAGTTCAGAGCATTTTATTTTAAAATCTTACGCAAAAAAATTTAATTCTTCATACTGATTGACATAAGAATTCAATTTTATTATAGTAATTCCATAGGACAAAGGCGTCTGTTTATAAAATTATTGTGTTTAAACAATATTTTTATAAGCAGGCGTCTTTTTTTTGTTTTAAATAAAAATAAAAAAGGGAATTTTATGTGTGGATTTGTTGGTGCTTTTGATTTAAATAGTGGAAGTCTGCCGATTGAT
>CAZDAY010000178.1:0-3956 GCA_964503435.1 uncultured Treponema sp. | reverse complement strand
TCTTACAGTTCTTCAAAATCTTCCAGTTCAGCAATATCAGAATCACCAAAAGAATTTAAAGAATCGCTTTTATTTTGCTGATTTTGATTTATTGTTTGAGTTTGAATTCCGCTGTTTATTTCATGCCCAACCGTCAGCAAAAAAGGCACTTTCCAGCGTTTTAATGCCGCCAAATGATAAGGCTTTGCCGGACAATTTTTCGCAAGAAACATATTTTGTCCATCATCAAAGTAAACAGGTTCGCTAAAAACAACTCCAACTTTTATTCGTGAACAATCAATTTTTTGATTCATCAATTTCTCCCATAAAAAGTCAAGAAGGAAATTTCAACTTACGATTGACTTTTTTCAAGCAAATTTTATTTTATTCCCCGAAGAGATTCGTTGTTTTCTAAATCCATTATCATTGCAAAAATTTCTGCAACTGCCTGCCATGTATTTTCTGGAATACATTCACCAATTTCTTCAATCGAAAGAATATTTTCAACAAGTTCATCTTTTACAACAGGAATATTATTTTCTTCTGCAATTTCAATCATCTTTTGTGCCAAATGAGATTTTGCTTTAGCAACAATGACTGGAGCCTGTGCATCTTTGGGATATTTTAATGCAACAGCACTTAGTTTTTGATTAGAATTCATACAAGTTTATTAAATGTTAAAGAAATTTCAGAATCGGAAAAAAGTCCTTCAATTAAAGTCAAGGGGGAATAGGTTACAGTCACAGAATCATCTAAATTCATGCCGGAACTAAACAATTCTCCTAAACGCCTTTCCTCGAATGAAATTTGTGAGGTCAAAAGCGCTGGTAATGTACAGAACCGCACTTCCTTTACCTTGCTTGAATTTAAATATAGCACAAAAAAATAATTTGTCCACTTTTTTGAAGATTTTTTTACATCGCAGTTTACGCTTATTTTTTCTACAGTTTTAAGTGATTTGTTTAAAAGCAATCTTATAAATCCGCTTGTTTTTACTGATTTTCCATTTTTTCTGGTAAAATTCCATTCGTATGGCAACAAAATCCAATGCTTATCTGATTTTTCTGAAATTTGATTAAACAAACTTAAAAGTCCAGGAGAATTTTCAGGAACTGAGCCAAAAAGATTTTTTACTAAAATTTGTAAATTTTGATTTTTTTGTTTTTGCTGGGAATCTTGCTGTTCTCGCGCGGAATTTTCTGCCTGACTGAAATTTTGCTGTTCTCGCGAGGAATTTTCTGCCTGACTGAAATCTTGCTGTTCTCGCGGAGAATCTTCTGGATTTTTATCTGAAACAAACATTGAATCTAAAAACTTTTTTACAATTTGAACATTTGCATTCACGCCTTTTTCAAAAAGTGATATTGCGATTTCTGCGGCTTTTTTTTCATTTCCGGGAAAATTTAATGCGATAAGTCTCGCTTTTTGCATTAAGTTCTTGTCCAAAGAAAAATTACCCTGCTGCAAGAACTGCATAATTTTTATCGTAATCGAATCAGGAACAAGTCCATATTCCAGCAAAATTTTTACCAACTCAGCATTTTGTGTTTTATTTAAAAGATTTGAATTTTCTGTTTCTTCAATTTGATTTAAAGATTTTTGTGGCGTTAAAAAAACTTTATTTTCCTGAACAGACAGTTTTGCAAGAAATTTTTCTCCAGGTTCAAGTGCCACCTTGCTTTTTACGTTAAAACGGCTACCAGCAAAAGAAATCAAATAAGAACCATTCCCGTTATTTTTTAAAACATTTACTGCGACAAAACTTCCGTCTTTTAAAGGAATAGCTTGTAAACCTGAAAAACCTGCAGTTTGTAATCTTATAGCTTGAATATCACTCATTTTTATAAATTCAGAAAATTTAAATAAAAAAAACCGTCATCTAAGTTTGAAACTTAATTCAATTTTAGACAACGGTTTCTTTTTTTTCCAGTATTTTATTTAATCATAAAATTTGCAGTAAATTTATGATTATTTCTTTTCAGCAGCCTTAGCTTCTGCAATAACTTCAGCCTTATGTTCTGCATTAAGTTCTGCTTCTTTTGCATCAGCGGCCTTAGCAGCAGCTCTTGACGCAGCCAATTCAGCATTTGCCTTTGCACCAAGAAGTTCCTTAATTTTTGCGTTCTTACCAACCTTATCACGAACATAATAAATCTTTGAACGGCGAACTTTACCAGGTCTAACAACTTCAACTTTAATAACGCGTGGGCTGTTTACCGGAAATACACGTTCAACACCTACACCATAACTTGTTTTTCTTACGGTAAATGTTTTGCGGGCACCCTTGTTTTTTATGCAAAGAACAAGACCTTCATAAATCTGAATACGTTTTGTTTTTCCTTCAATAATTTCAAAGTGAACTTTTACTGTATCACCAACTTTAAATGTAAGAGCATTTTCTTTTTTTTGCTGCTCTTCAATGGTTTTAATAATATCAATCTTATTTCTCCTCAAGTTTATTGCTTTCAGTTCTATCTAAGGTTAAAGCTTTTTTTGCTGATTCCCTTATTGATCTTAACTGTCTGCTTTTCTTACGATCATTTTTATAAGTAATAAATTCCGTAAGTTCTTCGATCATTTTTTCTGCTTCTGTAGTAAGAGTACCTTCAATTCTCGCCTTTTGAATTAAATCTGGTCTATTTCTTAAGGTTTTTTGTAGGCTCTTTCTAAGACGCCACTTTCGGATTTCTTCGTGGTTTCCGCTAGTTAACACTAAAGGAACTTCCATGCCCTTGTACACTGCTGGCTTAGTATACTGGGGATATTCCAAAAGCCCGCCAGAAAAACTTTCCTCGTCCAAAGATTCTTCTGTAATAACACCTTTTACAAGTCTGTAAACGGAATCTACAATAACTGTTGCTGCAAGTTCTCCACTGGACATTACATAATCCCCAATAGAAATTTCTTCATCAACATAAGAATCAATTATTCGCTGGTCAATACCTTCATACCTTCCGCAAATAAAAACAAGTTCTTCTTTCTGACTAAATTCTTGCGCTTTTCTTTGAGTGAAAGGCTTGCCACTTGGAGTGACATAAATAACATGCTTATTTTTTTTATAAGCCTCAACACTGTCTAACGCTTTTCCAAGAGGTTCGGGCATTAAAAGCTGACCGGCACCTCCGCCATAAGTCGAGTCATCACAAGTGTGGTGTTTATCTAAGGCAAAATCCCTGATATTAACCAATTCGTAAGCAATAATTCCCTTTTGTACCGCCTTTGCCATGATCGAATTTTGAAAAAAAGCACGGGGTATTTCAGGAAATAAGGTCAGCACTGTAAATTTCATGGACTTACTCCAGAATCCAGAGGTGCATCAGTTGAATTTTTCGATTTTCAACATCAACTTCTCCAATAAACTGATTATTGAATGGAACAAAAACAGTTCTTGCAGAGCCATCTTTGTTAAATTTTATGCTGTCATCTAAAAAACTACAACTCTCGGACAGAGAAATCTCAACGAGATAACCAGATCCGCCTTCCATTACGTTTGTGACTGTTCCAACAACATCATCTGAAGTTGGAAGATTTTTATTCTTCTCGCCTTTGTAATAAATTGAGCAACCCTTTAAGTCCTCAATGTACCACTCACCCTTCTGCAACTGGTGTGCGTATTTTCGCGGAACCACGATTTCCCACTTATTGAATTTTGCAGCTTCTTCAGGGGAATTAATTCCAGCCAATTTCATATACAGCGTTCCCACCGCTTCTTTAGTTTGTTCAACCTTAAAAGTTTTTTTCGTAGAACCGTCTGTCAAAGTAACTTCTTCCATATGTGCAAAATGCTCATACTCGCCGGAAGTACTTTCCACTTTAAATTCGCCCGTTAAGCCATGAGAGCCACGAACAATACCAACTGTAAACTGCTCTGTCATTAGTCCAGAATTTCCAGGCTATAATGTTTACCATATTTGTTTGATGTTGCACTTAAAACAGTACGCAGAGCTTTTGCAATCCTACAGTATTTGCCAATTACC
>CAZDAY010000177.1:0-3967 GCA_964503435.1 uncultured Treponema sp. | reverse complement strand
ATCTAATATAGCGAATAAATTTTGAAATAAATTCAAGATGACAGTGCGTTTTAGATTTTAGGCAGAACAAATTTTTTAACTGTCTATATAATCTTTTAAACCTGATGCTCTTCGAGGATGACGCAATCTTCTTAAAGCCTTTGCTTCAATTTGACGGATACGTTCTCGCGTTACATTGAAATAAAGTCCAACTTCTTCCAAAGTAAGTGAATAACCATCATCAAGACCAAATCTCATTTTTAAAACTTCCTGTTCTCTTTCTGGCAAAGTGTTTAAAACTTGACGGAGTTGTTCTTGCAAAAGAATATATGCAGTTTGATTTGCAGGATTTTCAACTTCCTTGTCTTCAATAAAATCGCCTAAAGAACTGTCTTCTTCTTCACCAATAGGCGTTTCTAGCGAAATTGGTTCACGGGCAACATTTTTTACTTGCTTTACTCTTGAAACTGGCCATGAAAGCTGTGCGGCAATTTCTTCGTCGGTTGGTTCACGACCTAATTTTTGAACAAGCTGACGACTTTCTCTTACAACCTTATTTATTTGCTCAATCATGTGAACAGGAACGCGAATTGTTCTTGCCTGATCACTTATAGAACGCGTAATTGCTTGACGAATCCACCAAGTTGCATAAGTTGAAAATTTATAACCTTTTCGATATTCAAATTTTTCAACAGCTTTTATAAGTCCAATATTTCCTTCCTGAATTAAATCGAAAAGCTGTAATCCTCGATTCGTATATTTTTTTGCAATAGAAACAACTAAGCGAAGGTTTGCATTTATAAGCCGATTTTTTGCTTTTTCAAGTTGAACTCTTCCCCGTTCAATTTGATTTTTCATATCAAGAATTTCATCAACTGAATTTTCAAAATCATATTCAAGATCGCGCAGTTTTCTTTCAATTTTCTGGATATCAGTATAATCTGTTCGGATTTCATCAGCGGTAAGACCTAACTCTTTTTCAAGTTTTACTGATTCTGTATGAATTGCAAGTCGTCGGCCAATACTTCTTAAACCAGCAGCATCAGAAATACGAAGCCTTTTCATTCTTTTTTCCTGAATAAGATTGTATTCTTCAATTTTTTTTGAAGCATCTATAAACTTTGCACTAAAATTTTCAATTTCTTCAACTTGAATATCAACATTTTGCAAATTTTCTTTTATTGTATTACGAAGTGCCATCAATTTTTCATTTTTAAAAATGGCAATACTTGGATCTTCTCCGTGAAGTTGCTTTTTTAATAGTACATATTCGTTCATTGGCTCTTTTATGATTTTCATTGTATCAAGATAACAACTTCTAAGCCGACGACGTTCAGACATTTCTTCATTTATTTCTTTGCGAGCCTTGCCTGGTTCATGAGGATCTATGCGTTTAAAAATTTTATGAGAAATCTGATAAAATTCTGGTATAATCATTCCGGAATTTTTAATTACGTTTTTGATTATATTTTGACCATCTTCCATTTGCTTTGAAAGAATAACTTCCTGTTCAGCCGTAAGCAAATGTTCTTTTCCAATTTCGCGCAAATAAAGTCTGATTGGATCATCAATATTTCCATCTTTGTCATTAGAAACCAAACGATGCTTGTCTGTTTCGTCAGAAACTTTATCTTCATCATCAAGATCTTCATCATCAACATCGTCTTCGTCATCAAGAATATCCGTTTCTTCCATAACTTGAACTTTGTTTTTGGTGAGTAATTGCAAAACACCTTCCATTTTTGGCGAATTTACAAAATCTGCTGTAAGAATTTCTGTAATTTCGTCCCATGAAACAATTTGTTTTGGACTTGCATATTCAATAAGTTTTTTTACAGAAGGATCTTTTAAAAGTTCTTCTTCTGAAATTTCACCTTGTTCTTCCATTTCGTTTTCAATTTTTTGTGCGGCAGAAAGTTTTTCATCAGAATTGAATGCACCGCTTTCAACATCGTCTTCAAGTTCGCTTTGAATTAAATCAAACTGTTGTTTTAAAATTGTTTTATTCAAAGTTTCGCTTTTTGTTGAGTTCTTATCATTTTTAGCGGATTTTATTTTTTTTGCACTAAGCGATGATTTTTCTTTTTTTTCAGCAAAATCTGCAAGTTCATCTTTTAAAACTTCTTTTTTTGTTTTTTTAGAAGAAATTAAATTTTCATCTTTTGATTTAGAAGATTTTCTGGTCATTATTTATCCTTAATTTCTGATATTTTTGTATCAATTTCCATTTTTTGAATGATATATTTTGAAAGATTTTCTATATCTTCTTTTAGAGAACTTTTACTTAGAAAAGAAATTTCTGTTTGTAGTTTCAGTCTTTTTCTTTCCAAAGAATTTAGTTTTAAGAGTTTTATACTATCCTGCACTGATTTTGTTGTACAATCTGAATATTCACTCATAGATTTAAAAACTAAACTTTTTAAATCATCATCTTCAATGCGATTTAGTATATTACTTACAGAAAATATATCGGCAGTAAAACACTCATCCATAATGGCAAATAATTTTTTAGATGGCTGTTCAATAAGATCATCAACTGAGATTTCGTTACGCATTTGCTGGAAAAGTTTTGAATTATCGGTAACAGCTGTTAAAACAGCACGCAGTTCAGCAGTATTTTTTACTTTTTCTTTTGACGCTGAATCATTCTGCTCATTTGTTACATTAAAATTGCGTTTAGAAATTTGGTTACGGTTATAAAAATCTTTTCGAACCGCCTCCTTTTCTATTCCGTATGCTTGACATAACTGTTCAAGACACGCATCTTTCTGCACATCAGATTGAATAGAATCAATGTATTCAAAATATTCTAAGCAAGCTTTAGCTTTATTTTCTGGAATTTCTTTTGGATACAAGGCTAACAATCTAGTCAACAGAAAATCATTGTCTAAAATAGCGGCATTAACTTCATTTGTCAAGTGTTCTGCTCCAAAACTGAGCATAATTTCTGCAGGATCTTTACCTCCTTTTAACTGTATAACTCTTACATTTAAATTCTGTTTACGAATCATTTTTATTGCCCTAATAGTTGCTTTTTGACCCGCTTCATCAGAATCCAAGGAAAGATAAATTGTATCAACATAAGGTTTTAAAAGTATTATTTGTTCATCAGTTAAAGCTGTTCCCAGTGGAGCGACCGCCCATGTTATTTTACATTGATGATAGGCAATACAATCCATATAACCTTCGCAAATTATTACTTTTTTATTTTCACGGATTGATTTTTTTGCAAAGTTAAACGCATACAAAAGACTCCCTTTTTTATATTGAATTAAATCGCCAGAATTTAAATATTTTGGAGATTTTGAACTGTCGCCTCGCAAGAATCTTCCGCCAAAAGCAACAACATCACCGTTTTTATCAAAAATTGGAAACATCAATCTGTCATTAAAAAAAGAAATTTCTGGATATTTTGAACTAAAAAGCCCGGACTTATTTAAAAATTCATCAGTGTAATTCTTTTTTTTCAGAAATTCTCTGAGCCATTTCCGATTTTTTGGACTATAACCAAGTTTAAATTTTTCAAGAATTTCTCTGCTCAAACCGCGATTTGTAATGTAATCATAGGCAAATTTTCCTTCCTGACTTTCAAGCAGCAAATAATGAAAAGAAGTTGCAACTCTATTGTATAAATTTACATATTCTGCCTTTTGTTTTACAAGAGGATCTTCTTTTAAGGATTCATGCCCCTTATTTTCGTAGCGAAGTGTAATGCCAGTTTTTTTTGCAACAATTTCAACTGATTCCGGGAAAGAAACTTTTTCCATTTCTTGAACAAATTTAAAAACAGTTCCTCCAGCGTGACAGGAAAAACAATAGTAAAATTTCTTTTCAGGGCTTACAGAAAAAGATGGAGTTTTATCAGTGTGGAAAGGACAGTTTCCCCAAAAATCAGCACCTTTTCGAGTTAATGGAATATATTCGCCAATTATGCTCACAATATCGGCTCTGTTTGTAACTTCATCAATGCTTTCTTGCGAAATGAAAT
>CAZDAY010000176.1:0-4018 GCA_964503435.1 uncultured Treponema sp. | reverse complement strand
TTGTCTGGAACAATAATTGAACCGCCAACGCTTAAAACTTTTGTTGTCATTTTTTCTCCCCTAAAAGCCGAAAAATTTTTAGCGACTTTTTGCATAAATTTGTATATTTGGTGATTTCGACTGTGCGGATATTTAGCAAAGCCGAAGTGCAACTGCCGATTTTTAATATATACCAATTACAACTGGATTGTTCCATAGAGAACTATAACTTGATGTGGAATCACCAGATTCTTCCCAAATTGATTGTAATGCATAAGTGCGTGGACGGTAAACAATTTTGCTGTTAAAAAGTGACGGTTTAATTTGATTCCAGCCACGACTAAATGCAATGTGCTGATTATCAAGATTTCCAAAAAAATATGACGCTGGATTTTCTATATTTTTAAAACTTTCAAAATCCAAACCTGATGCAAGTGCAACATCAACAGGAAACCAACCGTATTTTTCAAAATAAAGTTCTGTCCACCAGTGAACTCTCGTCTGTGAATTATTTTCAATCAAAATGCCACTTACTGGAATTGCTGGAATTTCCGCTGCTCTGCAAAGAGTTGTAAACATAATTGCAAAATCGTAAGCATCGCCTTTTTTAGTTTGAATCATCTGCGAAATATTATCTTCTTCGCCAAAACGTGATTTTTCTAAAATTTCATAATTGTCTAATATGTAGTTATAAATGAGCCTTGCTTTTTCAACTGGATATCTTTCTCTTCCAACAATAGAATTTGCCAGATTTTTAATTGCAGAATTTTCACTTTGAATACAAGAATCTGCGCCTGTATAAATTTTATAAATTAAAGAATCTAAATTTTGAAATGGCATTACACTTTTTGAATTTATATTGCTTTCTACTGAATAAGAACTAACAACAAATGTCTGTGAAAAATTTTGTCTGTTATTTTCCAAACGATTTAATTGAATTTGATGAATAATATCGTTTGGGTCGTCAGCGATAAGCGGTTCTGGAATACATTCGTTTAAATCGGCGATTGGTTGCAAGGAAGAAACTGCTGGTCGTGGCACGTAAAGAGAAAGCATAGAATTTTGACTAGGTTCATTGCTTGAAATATCCGCAGTAATTTGGACAACATAAGTTCTATGGTTAGAATATTTTTTCTTTCCGGCATTAAATTTTATATTGATTTTGAAACTTGAACTGTCGCCTTTCGCCGTTGAAACAAAAACTGAACCTGAATCGGCGCCATCTGGAACTTTTATATGAATTTCATTGTCGCTCCAAAGTTCATAATCATAATCAAAAGTTGAAGCACAAATATATGTGTTTTCAATTTCTTTTGGATTGCTGAAATTTTGGTCAACATTAGAATTTATGCTTGAATCCCTATTTGCTGTAAAGTAAACAAGTGAATTTCCTCTTGTAGAGCCAAAATTTGTTCCAGAGATTACAATACTTTCTCCAATAGAAGCGTTTGCTGGCGTAATCGATGTAATTGTAGGAAATGTTTGCTGAGGATCAGATTTTACTGCAACGGGAATTAAATATTTGTTTGCGAAAAATTCTGGTTCAGAGCGTCCAGCCAAAGTGCCAACAATAACAAGTCCGTCTTGTACGTTTTGCGGAAGTTTAAGTTGAATTTCGTTTTCAGCCCAGGAAATATAAGCAGTTGAAGTGAGTTTTGAACCCGCTATTTCTACATAAGAAGAATTTTTTGATTCACCAAAATCTTTTCCTTTTATAATCATTGTGTCGCCCGGAGAACCAATCATAGGGGAAATTTCAGAAATGCTAGGTTTTCGTTTTGATGTTTTGCCAAGAATTGATGTAACTAAAATTATAATTCCCAAAAAAATAAAAATGCTTAAAAATCTGACTAGTGGAGATTTTTTGAGAAGACTTTTATAAGATAAAAAAATTTTCATTTATTTCCATTACCTTGTTCAAGAGATAAATCAGCAGAAACTGGAGATAATCCAAAAGTAAATCCATTTACATTATCTTCATTTTCTGTAGAATTAAAAGTCCCCTGATTATTTGGCAATGGGCAAAATAAATCATAAGTAACAAGAGAAGGCTTTTCTGTAAGCGATTGATTGCTAAAATTTTTGCTAGCCGATGGATTATCAAAAGGGCTGCGGTTTTTTGGGCTTCTGCTATTAAAATTTTGATAAAGTGCAGATGGTGCATCAAAACTGTAAAATCTGCTTGAACCATAACTTGCTGTATTACCAAAATTCACTGTGCTTACATTAAGAATTTGATTGTTTCTTGAAAAATCAGAAAAACTTGAATTTGGCAAAGGTCGTTGAATTGGCTCAAAATTCTGATTTGAAGCAATATTTTGTGAAGTATTATTTTTTAATCTTATTGGAAGAACTACTGCAATAACAGCGGCGGCGGCAACTCCAGCAAATATGTATTTTGCAGTAGAACTAAATTTTTCGAAACTAAACACATTGTGTGTTTTTTTCATATTTTTGTGATAAGACATTCTTGTTAGCAAACGTTCATAACTTTTGTTTAAATCTTGTTGTGAAAATTTGATTGATTTACTGTCTTCCTGGAAAAATTCGTGAAGTTTTTTTAATTTTTTTAATTCAGCAGTGCATTTTGAGCAATTTTTTATATGCTCTTCATATTCTTTTACATAAGAAAGAGGAAGTTCATTATCTAAATAAATTGAATGTAAATCTTTATTAGGACAAGTAGACATCGTTTTCTCCTATAAGTTTCGCTAATTGTTCTCTTGCGCGAAAAACTCTAACTTTTACATTTCCTTCAGAAATTCCTAATTGTTCTCCAATTTCTTTATAATTCATATCGGCATATTCTTTTAGCACAAGCACTTCTTTTAAGTTATTTGGAAGTTTATTTAGCGCATTAAGTGTAATTTCTTTTGCCTCTTCTTTTAGCATTTCTGTTTCGCCACTTTCCATTTGCTGTCTGCCTTCAATCAGTGCTTTATGGTAAGCCTTTGCTTCTCTAAGTTTACGTTTTGCATAATTTAGTGAAGCATTTTTAACAACACAAATAAGCCAAAATTTAGCATCATCCATCGAAGGAAAAACCATTTTCTTTTCGTTGGTTTTGATGTAAGAGTCATGAACTAAATCTTCTGCCGCCTCTTCATCTTCAACAATTTTTATTGCAATTTTGAAGAGTAACTGGAATGTTTCATTATATAACTGTCTAAAATCATTTTGATTTGTACAATCTAAAGATTTTTTTTCAGTTGAATCATTTACACTAGATAACACATTTACCTCGTTTTGGTTACAAAATGAAAGACTAACACTGATGAGTCTATTTCAAAAGTAATTAATGTGTCATTATTGACCGACTTTGTTATGCAAACATCGCAAGATTTGACCCGATAATCTTAAATCTTTGCAAATTCAAGAATTATATATTGCCGTGAACGCTAGTGCTAGACTTCGTTCAAGCCGGCAATGACATTTCATGACTTTTGAAACTGCCTCTTATGTTTTAATTTCGTGAAAATTTAATTTCTTTTCCAGGTTGGACCTGTTGGCGTATCGATTATTGTGATTCCGCGTTTTGTTAATTCATTTCGGATTTCATCAGCTTTTGCAAAGTCTTTATTTTTTTTAGCGGCGCTTCTTTGAGCAAGTAAGTCTTCAATTTCGGCTGCTTCTGAATCATTTTCGTGTTTTGGAACCACATTTTTTGAGTTTTGTTCATCTTTTAGCATATTTTTTGCTGATTCTAAAAGTTTTAAACCTAAAACGCTGTCCATTCGGTTTATAAGTTCAAGTGATTCCTGTGGATTTATTGCAGAATCTTTTACAAGTTTTTGAACTAAACTTAAAGCAACTGGTGTAGAAAGATCATTTTCAAGTGCTGATTTAAATTTTACAATATATTCTTTTGCATTTTCGCTCAGATTGTTAAGTTCTGCGGCTTGTCCTTTTGAATAATCAGTTTTGATTTCAAGAGAGGAAAGATTGCCAGTGTTTTGTGCTAACTTTGCAATTCTTTGAATTAGTGCTGCTCTTGAATTTTTTGCAGAATCCATTGCGTCCCAAGAAAAATAAATTTGTT
>CAZDAY010000175.1:0-4047 GCA_964503435.1 uncultured Treponema sp. | reverse complement strand
AAATTAATATTTAAGGGGATTTTTATGAATAAAGTGCGAAAAGGGAAACTTTTTATTAATATTGCTGGCATAATTGCTGCTTTTATTGTTGTTTTAAACGTTGCACAAAATATTTTTATAAACATTTCAAGTAAAAAGATTTTAAACAAATCAAGTCAAATTGAATATACGGAATTTGCAAAGGCTTATTCAAATCTTTTAAAAACTGTTATTGAAAAAAATATTACTGGTTTGGATTTCTATTTAAATTCTCAGAATGTAAAAGACGCAGAAAATACTCAGGAAATTGTTGACTGGTTGCGTGCAAATGAAAAAAATCGTAATAAAAATCTTTATGATTATGTTGCTTACGTTGATTCAAATGGGGAATTTTATTCTGACATTGGAACTCAAATAAATGTAAAAGACAGAGATTATTTTAAGGCGATTATGAATCAGGGAAAAGAAATTTATGTTGACAATCCGGTTTCTTCAAAAGTGTCCGGAATTGCTGTAATTCACATTTGTAAGGCTTTAAAAATAAACGGAATTACAAAGGGATTTTTCTGTGGAGTTGTAAAGGTTAAAAATGTTAAGCAATTTATAAATGATATAAATATTGATGAGCGCGGAATTGTTTTAGTTTGTGGCGATGATTCATCTTTAGTTGCATCAAGTGTAGATGAAAAGCAAGTTCAAAACAGCATAAAACTTATAAAAGAAAAAGATTTAGATTCTTATAACGCATTTTCATCGGCTTTAAAACAAAAAAAGGCGCAGTTTTTTCAAATTTATGATGAATTTGGTAAACGTAAGATAAGTTTTACCCAGCCAATAGAATTTACTCCATGGACCTTAGTTCTTTTGATGGACGCTAAAAAAGTAAATGAAGTTTCAAGTTTTATTACAAAATATCTTTCTGGATTTGGCGTTGTAACTGTAATTTTCCTGATTTTTATTTCTGGATTTTTACTCTTTAAATCAGTAGAACCGATTGGAGTTGTAGAAAAATCAATAAACGGAATTGCAAATGGTGATGCTGATTTAACAAAGCGAATCCAAATAAAATCAAATAATGAAATTGGGCGGGTTGTAGACGGATTTAATCTTTTTGTAGAAAAACTTCACACAATAATTTCAACTATGAAACAATCAAAAGATGAACTGGTGAGTGCGGGACAGCTTCTCGAAGCAGCAACTCAAGACACTTCAAGTTCAATCATACAAATGATTGGAAACATTCAAAGCATGGAAAATCAAATTACAACGCAAAGTTCTTCTGTTCATCAAACATCCGAAGCGGTAAATCAAATTGCAAAAAGCATAGAATCTTTAAATCTTATGATTGAATCTCAATCCGCTGCAATAACTCAGGCGTCCGCTGCTGTTGAAGAAATGATTGGAAATATAAATTCCGTAAATGGTTCTGTGCAAAAAATGGGAAAATCTTTTGAGGAACTTGAGCAAAAGGCAATTTCTGGCGTCCAAAAACAAAATGATGTAAATTCCATGATTAGTGAAATTGAAAAGGAAAGCCAGATGTTGCAGGAAGCAAACTCTGTAATTTCTGGAATTGCAGAACAAACAAATTTACTTGCAATGAATGCTGCAATCGAAGCCGCTCACGCTGGAGAGGCTGGCAAAGGCTTTAGTGTTGTTGCTGATGAAATCCGAAAGCTTTCAGAAGATTCAAGTTCGCAATCACAAACAATCGGAAAGCAACTTTCAAAAATTTCTCAATCAATAAATTCTATTGTAAACGCATCTCAAGTTGCATCAAATGCTTTAAGCGAAGTTTCTGGCGGAATAAATTCAACCACAAATCTTGTAATGGAAATTACAAACGCAATGCATGAACAAAATGAAGGTTCAAAACAAATTCTAGACGCACTTAACAGCATGAATAATACTTCAACCGAAGTAAAAACAGCTTCTTTTGAAATGCAGGAAAAAAATAAATCCATTCTTGAAGAAATTAGAAATTTACAGGACGCTACTTTCAGCATAAAAGACGGAATGGCAGAAATGTCAATCGGAACTAAAAAAATAAATGAAACTGGAACTGCGCTTTCTGACATTGCTCAGCAAATGCATTCTTCAATAGAAAAAATCGGTTCAGAAGTTGACCAGTTTAAAGTTTAAGTTTAAAGTTTAGCCTAAGACTTATGAATAATAAAATTTATATTATCGGACACAAAAATCCAGATACTGACTGCGTGGTTTCGGCGGTTGCTTATGCAAAATTAAAAAATCTTTTAGGTTTTCCTGAGTACATTGCTGCTCGGGCTGGACATCTTAATCCGCAAACCTCGTATATTTTTGAAAAATTTAAAGTTCCTCGTCCGGAATACATTCCAAACCTTGTTCCAAAAGTTGAATATTATATGCCACAAGAATATTCAACTGTGAACAAAAATGTTTCTGTTTGGGAAGCAATCAGCAGCATGGAAAAAACTGGAAATCGCGTTTTGCCTGTTGTTGATAACGAAGGTCATTATTTGAGTTTGCTGCATTATTCAGGTTTTGCTCAGGGCGTTTTAAAAATTATGAATCCAGAAAAGCGGAATAAAATTGCAACGAGCATTTCCTTGATTCAGAAAAATTTAAATGCCCAGCCAATCATCCTTGACAAAGATCCAAATAAAATTTTTAAGGCGTTTATTTTAGTTGGTTCGTCGAGTATAGAAACTTTTGAACAAAGATTAAAAGCTCATTCTTCTGAAGATATTGTTGCGATTGTAAGTGACAGAGAAGATGTTCAAAAACTTTGCATTGAAAATAAAGTAAAGCTTATGATTTTAACCAGCGGATTCAGTTTGAACAAAGAACTTCGCGAAAGTGCAGAAAAAAATAATGTAAACGTAATAATCAGTCCTTACACAACAACGCCAACTGCAATGTTTATTGCTTATTCAACGCCAGTAACTGTGCTTTCAGACAAGGAAATTAAACCTGTTCACAAAGATGATACAACTTCAAAAATTGCTGATATTTTAAAACATGCTCAATGCAAATATCTTCCGGTTGTTGATTCAGAAAACAAAGTGATTGGAATTATTTCTGAACATGATTTAATGCGTGAACCAAATATCAGCGTTATTATGGTTGACCACAATGAAATTACGCAGGCTGTCGAAGATATTGAGCAATATAAAATTCTTGAAGTTATTGATCATCACAGGCTGGGAACTCTTTCTACAAAATATCCGATTACTTTTATAAACAAACCGGTTGGTTCAACAGCAACTTTAATAACTGGACTTTACCGCGAATACAAAATTCCTATTCCAAAAGATATTGCATCTTTGCTGCTTTGCGGAATTTTAAGCGACACTTTAATTTTGCAATCAGCGACAGTTACCGAAACTGATATTGAAACTGCTCAGTATTTAAGCGACATTACAGATTTGGACGTAAAAACTTTAGGAAACGAAATTCTTCTGGCTGGTTCTCGTATTTCTGGCCGTTCCGCAGATGAACTTATTCATCAGGATATGAAAGAATATGTTGAAGATAAACTTGTTTATACGGTAAGCCAGATTGAAGTTGGAAACACAAAGGAAATTCTTGGGCGCAAAAAAGAATTCCTTAAAGAACTTGCAATCGAGCGTAGAAGTAACAAAGCTTTGTTTTCTTGTCTTCTGGTTACAGACATTACAAGTCTTTCTAGCATTCTTCTTATTGACTGCGACGAAAATTTCCTGCCATTCATAACATTTCCTCAGCAAGATGAAAATATTTATTTTTTACAGGGCGTTGTCAGTCGTAAAAAACAGTTAATTCCTCTGCTCACAGAACAAATTTTAAATTATTCAAAATAATTTTTTCCCCACATTTGATGTGGGGATTTTTTTTTGATTTTGGATAAAGAATTTGTCCTCTGTTTTAGAAAAAGTTTTTCTGGCGTGTATAAATTTTTGTGCCAAACTTATTCCCAGCCAAAAGTTGCCGGCGGTTTGTTTGTAATGTCAAAATAAAGCGAGTCCACAAAGTCTAAATTTGAAATTTCCTTTACAATGTCAGTTAAAATTTCTTTAGGAAACCATGCAAATCTGGCAGTCATAACAT